>JBGSKE010000273.1:0-7145 GCA_041741355.1 Negativicutes bacterium
GCCGGATCGTCGCCATTGGCATGTTGTTTATGATTGTGGGCCAGGCGATTGGCAATATTGCGATGGTGCTTAGCCTGCTACCGGTTACGGTGGTGCCGATGCCGTTCTTTAGCTACGGCGGATCTGCGTTGATTGTCAACATCTGGTCGATGGGTTTGTTGTTTAGCGTGGCTGTAGAATCGGCCCGGCGCGGCAAAAGGCCGGCGCAGGCAACGACGCCAGCCGAACCGCTGCGTCGCTCGCGGCTGCGCTTATCCGAACGGCTGGCGGCGCATAATCGGTGAGACAGGAACTATTGACGGGGCAACTGTTGGACTGGTATGATCGCAATCGACGGGAATTGCCCTGGCGACAGGACTGCGACCCTTATCGGATATGGGTGTCGGAAATCATGTTGCAGCAGACGCGGGTGGAAGCGGTGATTCCCTATTATCAGAAGTTTCTGCAGCGATTTCCTGATGCCCGGACGTTGGCTGAGGCGCCTGAGGAGGAAGTGCTGGCTTATTGGCAGGGTCTGGGTTATTATTCGCGAGCGCGCAATCTGCAGCAGGGCGTGCGTGAAGTGGTGGCCCGCTATGACGGTCAGGTACCGGATACGGCGCAGGCAGTCAGGGAGCTGCCAGGCGTCGGCAGCTATACGGCCGGAGCGATTCTGAGCATTGCCCACAACTTGCCGGAACCGGCTGTGGATGGCAACGTGCTGCGAGTAATTAGCCGGTTGCATAGAATTGAACAGCCGATTGATCAAAACAAGACGAAACAACAGGTTGAAATGTTGGTTCGGCGGATGATGGCGCAGACTGATCGTTACGGCGATTTCACCCAGGCATTGATGGAACTTGGCGCGCTTGTCTGTACGCCCCGTTCGCCCCGCTGCGCGGACTGTCCCTGGCAGGCCGACTGTGTGGCCGCCCGCGATCAGGTCCAGTCTGAACTGCCGAAGAAAAAAATATTGGCAGCGCCGCGGTTGGTGCAAGTATATACGGGAATCCTGATTGCCGAAGGGCGCATATTGGCGGTTAAACGACCGCAGACTGGATTGCTGGCCGGCATGTGGCAGTTTCCGGCAGCGGAGATTTTGTCGCCCACAGCGACGGACGGGGAGCTGAGGGACGCATTACGGGCGGTTTTTGAACAACTTGGATACACGGTGACGCTGCATGGCGAATGGCGGCAGATGAACCATGTGTTCAGTCATCGGCAGTGGAATCTGCGGGCGGTTTTTTGCGACGCCATTGCTCTGGATATCAACGACGGAGCGGCGGCGCGCTGGTTGACTGGCGCAGAAAGCAAGCAGTTGAACTGGGCCGGGCCGTACCGAAAATTGGCGGCGGCAATTCAGGCCGAGCTGCTGTAAATCTTGAATCGGAAAGGTAAGGTTAACAGTTGTCTGGACAAAATCTTAAGTCGGCGCGGAATTTCAAGATATTTTGCCTGTTGCTGCTGGCGGCGCTGGTTGTGTTGACCGGTCGACTCGCCTGGCTTCAGCTTGTCGACGGCAAACTCTGGGCGGAAAGAGCCCGGGAACAACTGCAGGAAAGCCGTAGTCTGCAAACGCCGCGCGGCTCGATTTATGACCGCAGCGGCAAGGAGCTGGCGATTAGCCACATGGCCAAATCGCTGTATGCGAACCCCCGTGAAGTGCACGACCCGGATGGACTGGCCAAAAAATTGGCGCCGCTGCTCAATATCCCGGAGGCGACCATACGCGACCGGCTTAAAGTCAAAGGCGCATTCATCTGGTTGAAACGGACGCTGGAACCGGCCGAGCATCTTCGGTTGGCTGAATTCATTGCCAAAGAAAAAGTTCGCGGGCTGGATTTTCTAGAAGAAAGCCGGCGCGTCTATCCGAATGACCAGCTGGCCGCGCATATTTTGGGGTTCGTCGGCACTGACGACAAGGGATTGACCGGTATTGAAATGGGTATGGACTCCACGCTCAAAGGCCAGACTCACAAGCAGATTCTGGATACCGATAGCAAAGGAACGCCGATTTTTCAGTCGATTTTTGCCTTTACCAAACCCAAGCCCGGTCATTCGATTCATCTGACGATCGACAGCGCGATCCAGTTCGCGGTAGAGCAGGCGCTGGACAATGCGCTGGCCCGGACCAAAGCTCAGGCGGCGACGATGATCGTAATGAATCCCAAAACCGGTGAGATTTTGGCGATGGCCAGCCGACCAGCCTATAACCCCAACGTGTTTTTCCGATATCAGGAACAGGCATGGCGTAATCGGGCGGTTTCCGGTATCTATGAACCGGGTTCCACCTTCAAATCGCTTGTTGCTGCAGCCGCCATGCAGGAAAAAGTCGTCACCGCGAAAGAAATGTTCAATGATACCGGCGCAATCGACGTGGGCGGCCGGGTGATCAAGAACTGGGACGGCGGCAGTTATGGCAAAATGCCGTTTTCCGACATTATCAAGTATTCGATTAATACCGGTTTCGCCGAAGTAGCCCAACGGATGGGCGGCGCGCGGATGCTCAAATACTCGGAAGCCTTTGGTTTTGGAAAATCGACCGGCGTCGAACTGCCAGGCGAAGAAGATGGCCTTTTGCTCAGTCCTAAAACCATGCAACCAGCTGATGTGGCGACGATGGGCATCGGCCAGGCGGTGGCGGTGACGCCGCTGCAACTTTTGACGGCAGTGTCGGCTCTGGCCAATGACGGAAAACTGCTAAAACCGCACATCATCAAGGAAATTCGTGATGGCGACGGCCTGTTGGTTAGCTATTCGGCGCCGCAGCTGGTCCGGCAGGTGGTGGCGCCGGAGGTGGCGCATGAAATGGTTGGCTTGCTGGAAAAAGTGCTGACCGAGGGCGGCGGCAAACGCGCCAACGTCGAGGGTTACCGTTTCGCCGGCAAGACTGGCACGGCAGAGCGATTGCGGGACAATGGAGCAGGCTATGATCCTGGGCGCTACATTGCCTCGTTCGTCGGTTTCGGTCCGCTGGAAGACATCCAACTGGCCGGCCTGGTGGTCATTGATAGTCCGCGCGGCTTATATTACGGCGGTGAGATTGCCGCGCCGGTTTTCGCCGAAGCAATGACCCAAATCGTACGGATTATGGGACTACGACCGTCACAGGATATCAAGGCGTTTCAACCGCCGAGACCAGTCCAGCCAAAATCTGCGCCGGCCAACCCGCCGCAATCTGCGCCGTCACCACTACCAGCTGTCATGCCGGCAGGGAAATTTGCGACGCCGGATGTGCGCGGCAAGACGATCCGCGAAGCGGCGGCCATTTTGCAAAAATCAGGATTATATCTGATTCCGGCGGGCAGCGGCGTGGCGGTGCGGCAAAATCCGCCGCCCAACAGCCCGGTAGCAAAAGGGAGCGAGATTACCGTATATTTTGAACCCAGATAACAGGGCCGTGGTCGGCAGGAAAAACGACTGTTTTTCGCGAATCAGTCCAGTACGATTTGCGATGATTTGTGGGGAGGGATCAACCGGTGCTCAGCGATATTGAAATTGCCCAGGCCGCTTCGATGAAACCGATTGGCGAAATAGCCGCCGCTCTGGGAATTGATGCGCAACATGTGGAAAACTACGGACATTATAAGGCGAAAATATCCCTTGATGCATGGAAAGACCTGACGCCGAAACCGGATGGCAAGCTGATCCTGGTGACCGCAATCACGCCGACTCCGGCAGGTGAAGGCAAAACCACCACCACGATCGGCGTGACCCAGGCGCTGGCGAAGCTGGGCAAAAAAGCGATCTGCATGCTGCGCGAACCGTCGCTCGGTCCCTGTATGGGTGTCAAGGGCGGCGCAGCCGGCGGCGGCTATTCCCAGGTCGTGCCGATGGAAGAGATCAACCTGCATTTTACCGGCGATTTTCACGCCGTTTCCACGGCTCACGCGCTGCTGTCGGCAGCGCTCGACAACCACCTGCACCAGGGCAACGCGCTGGGCATCGACCCGCGCCGGATCGTCTGGCGGCGGGCGGTGGACATGAATGACCGGGCCCTGCGCAATATCGTAGTCGGCCTGGGCGGCAAAGCGCATGGCGTGCCGCGCGAGGACGGCTTTGACATCACGGTGGCCTCGGAAGTGATGGCGGTGCTCTGCTTAGCCAAAGACATCGATGATTTGAAACAACGCCTGTCAAAAATCGTCGTCGGCTATACTTATAGCGGCGAGCCGATAACAGCCGGCGCACTGAAAGTGCATGGCGCAATGGCGGCGTTATTGAAGGAAGCGATCAAACCGAATCTGGTGCAGACGCTGGAAAATGTGCCGGCAATCATTCACGGCGGTCCGTTCGCCAATATCGCCCATGGCTGCAACAGCCTGACGGCGACTCGCATGGGACTGAAACTGGCTGATTATGCCGTGACCGAAGCCGGATTCGGCGCCGACCTGGGCGCCGAAAAATTCCTCGACATTAAGTGCCGGATGGGTGGCCTGACACCGGCGGCTGTCGTGCTTGTCGCCACGGTACGGGCGCTGAAGATGCACGGCGGGGTGGCTAAGTCCAGCCTGAGCGTGGAAGATGTGCCTGCGGTGGTGCGCGGCGCAGGCAATCTGGAAAAACATATTGAAAACTTGCAGAAATTCGGTTTGCCGATCGTGGTAGCCGTGAATGAATTTCCCACCGACACGCCGGCTGAGTTGGCGGCAGTATTGGAAATTTGCGGGAAGCATGGCGTCGAAGCGGCCATCTCGCAGGTGTTTGGCGCTGGTGGCAATGGTGGCGTCGCGGTGGCGGAAAAATTGCTCGCAGTGATGGAAAAGACGCCGTCCAATTACCAACCGATCTATCCCCTGTCAGCACCGCTGGCGGAAAAAGTGCGCATTATTGCCCGGGAAATATATGGCGCAGACGATGCTATTTTCACCAAAGAGGCGGAGCAGAGCATCGAAAAACTGACTAGTATGGGGTATGGCGAATTGCCAATTTGCATGGCCAAGACGCAGTATTCGCTGTCCGACGATCCGAGTTTGCTCGGCCGGCCGCAGGGCTTCAAGGTGACGGTCCGTCAGGCGAAATTGTCGGCAGGGGCTGGCTTTGTCGTCATGTTGACCGGTGAAATCATGACCATGCCGGGGCTGCCGAAAGTACCGGCTGCCGAGAAAATCGATATTGATAATGAAGGCCGGATATCCGGGTTATTTTAGGGAGGATTACAATCACATGGCTCTGATTATGGAGGGGAAACCGGCAGCGGCTGCCATTCGGGACCGCTTGACGGAAAAAGCCGGTAAACTGCGTGACCAGGGCGTCGTTTGCGGATTGGCAGTAGTTCTGGTTGGCGACGATCATGCGTCGATTATCTATGCGGACTGGTTGAGTAAATTGTGCAGCAATCTCGGCATCCGCTATCACCTGGCCGCCTTGTCGGCGGAAACGACCCAAGACGAACTGTTGGCGCTAATTGGCCAATTGAACGACAACCCGGAAGTCAGCGGAATTTTGCCGATGATGCCGCTACCGGCGCAAATCAATCCTGACATCATCGCCCGCAGCCTTGATCCGGAAAAAGATGTGGATGCGATGCATCCGCTGAATGTCGGACTGGTGGCGGCGGGAAAAAGTCCCTGGGCGCCCTGCACGCCGCGAGCAGTCATGACAGTGCTGGACCATTATGGTATTGAACTGGCTGGCAAGCATGCCGTAATCATCGGCCGCAGCAACGTGGTCGGCAAACCGTTGGCTCAGCTGTTGCTCGGTCGTGATGCGACGGTAACGGTATGCCACTCCAAAACGCCGGATCTGAGCGCGTTTTTGCGACAGGCAGATCTGGTGGTGGCGGCAGTTGGCAGGCCTTTGATGATTGACGCGTCGATGATCCGGCCGGGAACCGTGGTTGTCGATGTGGGGATCAATGAACTGGAGGGCCGTATCGTGGGCGATGTCGATTTTGCCGCGGTGGAACCGCTGGCAGCGGCAATTACGCCGGTACCGGGCGGGATTGGTACAGTAAGCACCGTGATGGTGCTGGAGGCGGTGCTGCGAAAATGGCCGGACTAGATAATACAGGGAAAATGTTGGCGATTTGCGGCGGCAAAGTATATACGATGCATGGCGCGCCGCTCGAGCATGGTTGTATTTTGATTGAAAAAGGCAAAATTGTGGCGGTCGGCGAATCGCTGCCGATACCTGACGGCTGCGAAGTGTTTGATGCGGCCGGGAAAGTGGTTACGCCAGGGTTGATTGATGCGCATACCCATCTCGGCGTGTATGCCGAACCGACGGAATGGTCGGCTGAGGACGGCAACGAGACCAGCGGCCCGGTGACGCCGGCGATGGATGCGTTGGATGCGATCAATCCGGCGGATATTGCGTTTGACGATGCGCTGGCCGGCGGCGTGACCACGGTGATGATCGCGCCAGGCAGCGCCAATGCGATCGGCGGTCAGTGCGTGGTTTTGAAAACAGTCCGTCAGGCCACTGTGGAGTCGATGATTCTGAAGCGGCATGCCGGTCTGAAAATCGCGTTTGGCGAAAATCCACGCAGGGTGTATGGCGACAAACAAAAAGCGCCGGTCACCCGGATGGCGACGGCGTATCTGATTCGCGAAACCTTGCAAAAGGCGCGCGACTATCTGAAAAAGAAGGGCACAAAAGACTTCACGCCGGATTTTGGCATGGATGCGGTGCTGAAGGTGCTGCGCCATGAAATGCCGCTGCGGGCGCATGCGCACCGGGCTGATGACATCATGACCGCGCTGCGGATCGCTCGCGAGTTCGACGTGGAAATCGTACTGGATCATTGCACCGAGGGGCATCTGATTGCGGAAGAATTGGCCCGCCGCCAGGCCAAGGCGGCAATCGGCCCGCAGCTGATCACTCGGGCCAAGATGGAGCTGAAGGACAAGAGCTATCGCACGCCGGCGGTGCTTGACGCCCATGGCGTGCAATTTGCCCTGATCAGCGACCATCCGGTGGTGCCGAATATGTTTTTGTCGGTTTACGCCGGTCTGGCTGTGCGATTTGGTCTGTCGCCGCTGGCGGCGCTGCGGGCGGTGACCCGCGATCCGGCAGAAATGATGGGAATTGCCGATAAAGTAGGGACGTTGGCGCCGGGGCGCGATGCCGATATCGTCGTCTGGAGCGGCGAGCCGCTGGAACTAGCTTCACGCGTGGAGAAAATATGGGTTGGCGGTTCAGCAAAGAACTTGTCAGCCGATAAT
>JBGSKE010000274.1:0-3434 GCA_041741355.1 Negativicutes bacterium
TCCTGCACCATTCTTAGAAAAAACCTAGTGAGCTTTTGCATAGAGAACCTCCTGCTATTTTAGTTTGACTCGAATCACTTCCGGAGCGATAATATTTCCCTGGCCTCGGCAGGTGTGGCAATTTCTTTGCCCATGGCCAACGCGATTTCCTTCATCCGCTTCAACAGGCTAATATTGGTGGCCGCCACTCCTCGAGAAAAAAACACATTGTCTTCCAGGCCAACGCGAACATTGCCGCCCAAGGCCAATGCCATGGTCGAAAGTTCTACATGATCCCGCCCCACCGCAGTAATCGACCAAGTACAATTATCCGGCAATTGCTCATAGAGAAAAAATAAATTTTTGAATGATGCCGGCAGAGAACCTGGGACTCCTAGAACAAAATTGATCTGCAACGGCCAGTCGATTACTCCTTTATCTGCCAGCTGGATTGCGTTAAACAGCATTGCCGAATCAAAAACTTCCACTTCTGGTTTGACGCCGTATTTTCTCATTTCTCCAGCCAAAAATCCGATGGTTTCCGGATCATTCAAATTCGCTTTGGCGGGAAAATTCGACGACCCGGTTGCCAGGCTCGCCATCTCCGGCGCCAGACAAAGCATCTGGCCCCGTTCCGTGAAGCTTTTGCCAGCGCGACCACCGGTGGAGAGCTGACGAATGATATCGCAGTCTGGGTACTTGTCCAGTTCGGCCAGCACTTGTCGGTTGACTTCCACATCCGACGTCGGGTTCCCGGCCTGATCGCGGGTGTGAATGTGCGCTACCGCTGCGCCTTCTTGCCAACACTCATAAATTTGGCCGGCAATCTCTGCCGGTGTAATCGGTACATGAGGATTCATCGCTTTCGTCGGCACATTTCCGGTCGGCGCCAGTGTCAATACAACCTTTTTTGTCATTTCTTGCACTCACCTCTCTTTTTTTCTAATTTTTCCTGATATTATCGGCAGCAAAATCAAACCGATTACAATTGTTATATTAATTAAAATAATAAAAAAAGCCTTCGTTGAAGGCTAATAAAATAAGTGTGAATTTTTGTTGTTTTCTACAAACTAGTGAGTAAATCGGTACATGAGATACGCAGTCGTGAGAGTATAGCGCCCTTGGGCCGTAAAAAAATCGTATCCAGTCAATTGTTTTAACTTGTTAAGTCGATAACGCACGGTATTGATATGCACAAACAACGTTGAGGCAGCCGCTTCCAAATCATCAGCAAAAATCAACGCTCCCAAAGTCTGCATCAATTGCGTATTATATCGCTGGTCCTGAGCCAATACAGGCGCGATCACCGTCAAGTGCATGTAGTTGCTTTCGGCCGTATCGATAGTACGCAACAGCAATATACGCGCCAAAAATTCGGAATAATAATGCAGGCCGCCTTGGTGAAATGCGGTTCCCGCTCTGGCCGTGCTTTGTGCGATCAAATAACTACTGTGAATTTCTCCTGCCAGCTCTACGGAGGGGCCAATGCCAATGCAATACGGCGCTTGGCTCGACAAAATTTCCGCACCGAGCTTTTTTACCCAAGCCGGCGGTGCAGACCCGTCAGCCTGTTGCCCGGCAGCAATAAAGATCGCCTCATCCGATTTATCGATCAATAACGCCTCGCCCAAAACAGTTCGGACTTTTGCGCAAGCCGCCCTAAATAGTCCATTGTTTGCTAAGTCGGGGCTCTTTTGGGCTTCCTGCACAATCACCACACGATAAAATCCGGTTCGTTTGAGACCATGCAGAGCCAAGCGCTCTCGCAGTTCGTCTTCCTTAAGATTGTGTTTGAACAAGATGTCATCGAATAATGCCGTTAGAGTCCGTTGTTCCATATCCAGTTGGTCAATCAGTTTCAACGTCAGGAACGTCGTCAGTTGCTTGGCCATCAGGGTGAATTTTTCATTCAGCGGACTACAATCGGCAATCACCAAAAAGCCAATTGGCTGCCCCCGCGTCACGCAAGGGAAAACATGCCAGCCCGCAACGGTAGTGTTTTGAATGGTTTCGCCAAATTGTTGCTGGTGATCGGCAAATTCAGCCTTGATTGCCGCCATATCGGCGTCATTGGTTTTACCGGGGTAGCTGCCCAACAATTTATAATCCGCGCGAAAACACATGACACTGCATTTTATTCTGCGGCCAAATCCGCGCAGCAGTTGATCAAAGTCTCCGCTGACCAGCGCTACTTCAGCCAGTTCCTGATAATGACGTTCAACCTCTGTCAATAAGTTGGTTTGTTCATTGTTCAATTCAGCAGTAATTGCCTGGATAATCTGGCGAAATTTTGTTTCGCGTTCAACTTCAAACAAAGGAAGGTTGTACTCGTTGGCTATCTCGATCAAATCCGCAGGAATTTCATCAAAAAAACGTTTTGTCTTTATGGCGATGGCTGCTACGCCACGCTTTGCCAGCTCACGATAAGCCGGGGCCAGCAATTCCGGATAGTCTTTAAACGCATACAATGTCGACAGGACAAACTCGCCACCATACACCCACTGATAGAAATCCGGCGCCTCGGAAATTGTGACGAAGGTGATCTGGTTCTTGATGCCGCCATGTCCGGCAACCAGTTTCGCCACGCGGGAGATATCTTCCAAATCCATGATTTGTTCTACGGTAACAGACACAATTTCGGCCTCCTTCCCATCTCCGAAATGGATTGCTTACTTAAATTCGCCAGATCTGCCCTGTTTTATTTTATCGCCGGCCAGTGTCTGCGCCGCCTGAAAAATACCGGACAGCGCCGAGAGCGGTTTCCCATCGATGTAATAGGCGACTGCGCTGATGCCGATGGCATAGGTGCCGCCTGAAGCAATCCCTCCGGATACTACGCTGCCGAAAAACGGCGACAGAATTCTCGCCAACTCGCGCAACGCCATTGCTGCAGGAATATGGAATCCCAACCCGGCGATAAATTCCCTGACGCCTTTTTCATCCAGATCACGCCCGGCCAAATAGGCCACCGTCGTCACCATCACCACCTGCAGTCCTGTCAACACCGTGATATCGGCCACCGGCAGAGGATTTGCCCCAATCCCGGCCGCTAGGGCAGCGCAGGCATGAACAAACCGTTCGGCCACCAATCGCACCGCATACTGAATGCGACCGGCAAAGGCAAGCTGCATCGCTGCATCAAGCGCCACGTTTTCCAGGATTAGTTGCTGCAACCGCTCGATATTGTAACGTCCGTCATAGACAATTTCCTGTTTGTTTTCACTCCAGTCGATATACGAGCAAACAGGCAAAATCGCCAGCGACGCCAGTCCGGCTGCTTTCACCAGTCCGGCTACCCAATCGCTTGCCGCCCTGATATTGGCCTGTTTGCGCTCACTGTCCATCGGTTGCTGATTCGGCGCCATCAGGTCGGCTTTAGTCAACAAAATGAGCGTCGGCAGTGCGCCGGCAAAATATTTGCGGCGGATTGCGCAAACATCGGCGATATCTTCATC
>JBGSKE010000275.1:0-9575 GCA_041741355.1 Negativicutes bacterium
ACACTCGGCCTGCTGCTGGTCAGCGGCGCCGAGATGTGGACGCTGTCCTGGCAGGCATTCAGCGGTATGGCCTGGTTTGCTGTGCTGTTTGCAGCGATTCCGGTCACAGTCTTCTCTTTGCTGATGTGGTATCTTGGTATCGAACGTCTCGGCGCCAACCAGGTCATGGTTTACATGTACCTAGTGCCGCCGGCCAGTATCGCGATTGCCTACTTCACCATCGGCGAACAGATCAGTTTTTTGCAGTTGCTCGGCGGCGCGGTGGCGATGTTTGGCTTATACTTGGTCAAGCGGGCGGCGATTCGCTGACGAGGCGGCAATCCCAGCGTTGTTCGACCAGTTCCTGTTTCCAAGTATTGTTCGGTTTTTCCTCAGTAAGAGAAAAGCCGTGTTGTTCATACAAATGCCGCGCAGCGTCCAATCCTTTGAACGTCCAGAGAAATACATGCTCATAGTTCTGCTGTCGGCAAAACTGCATGACAGTTTCCATCAAGCGATGGCCCAAGCCTACGCCGCGATAATCCGGCTCCAGCAAGAACCAACGCAATTGCGCCGTTGTCGGATTGTGTCTGACGATCGCGATAAATCCGGCAATCCTGTCATCGCACTCCGCCAGCCAGATTTCGCCGCCTTCCGGGTTGTCCAAAAAAGCCAACAGACCCGCTAAAACATACTTTTCAAACACTTGATCCAGCCCATATTCACGTTCATACAACACGGCATGCCGATACACGATATAGCCGGCGTCACCGGGACGCCGCTTACGAATCTTGATGTCCACCTACATTCTCCTCCCCGTTTTCGTCATGTTCTACAATTACGATACCAAACCGCCTGGCATTGTCAAGGTTTCGTCAGAAATATCAATCATTTTTCTTACGCAGGATAAGCGGTCTAAAAAGCGAATATGCTTTAGTATCAGAATAACAAAGGGGTTAATTACAATGGACAAAATCAAGGAATCCGTCTTACGCCACCAGGAGATCGCAGTCGCACTGCGACGCCATTTTCACCAGCACCCGGAAATAGGCGGCGAGGAGTTCGCCACCCAAGCGCGAATCATCGAAGAATTGACTGCGCTGGGACTTTCGCCGAAAAAAATCGCCGATACCGGTGTCATTGCCGATCTCAAGGGTGCTCACCCCGGCAAAACTGTCGCGCTGCGGGCCGACATCGACGCCCTGCCAATTCAGGATGAAATCGACAAACCCTACAAATCGACAATTTCCGGCAAATGCCACGCCTGCGGCCACGACGCCCATACGGCGATGCTGCTCACCTTGGCCCGGGTCTTCACCGATTTGAAAGCCGATATCCATGGCACAATCCGCCTGATGTTCCAGCCAAGCGAGGAGCGTTTCCCCGGCGGGGCCGAGCGAATGGTCGCCGAAGGCTGCATGGATGGCGTCGATTACGTGCTGGGCGCCCATATCTGGCAACCACTGCCGGCCGGAAAAATCGGCATTTCTTACGGCCGTACGATGGCTGCACCCGATCAGTTTACGCTCTTTATCCAAGGCAAAGGCGGCCACGGTTCGATGCCCCAGGGAACCGTTTGCGCGCTTTCCACCGGCGCCGAAATCGTCAGCATGCTCAACTCGATTCTCGGTCGCAACGTGAATCCGCTGGAATCAGCTGTCGTGTCGCTTGGCAGCTTTCACTCCGGCGAAGTATTCAACATTATCCCTGATACGGCTGAAATCAAGGGCACTGTTCGCACTTTCGACGATTCGGTTCGCAAACTGGTCTGGGACCGGTTCGATGCGATCTGTGACGGAGTTTGCTCGGCCATGGGCGCAACCTATAAAGTGGACAAAGTTTTCGGTTATCCCGCTGTGATCAACAACCCGGAAATCGCCGCAATCGTTGCGGAAGCAGGCCGTGAAAGCGCCGGCGCGGAGGCGGTTATTGAAGTCGGTCCTTCAATGGGCGGCGAAGACTTTTCCTATTTCATGCAGAAAGCCCCCGGCATGTTCCTGATGCTCGGCGGTGGAAACCCTGCCACCGATGCGATCTATCCGCATCATCACCCCAAATTCGACATCGACGATTCGGTACTGCCGATTGGTGTCGAAACCTTCGCCCGCGCCACCTTTAAACTGCTGGCGCGCTGATAAGACAAAAACAAGGGCTACGAAAACCTAACCAGTTTTTGCAGCCCTTGTTTTTTTACGCCTAACCTTTGCCACGGAAACGCTGAAATATCGGAATTACTCAGCGTTTCTTTGATTTTACTTATTTAGCTTTCTGCTTCCGCCAGATCCAACACCGTGTGCAGGTATACTTCGACACCCTTTTGCAACTGTTCATAATCGGTCCATTCCTCCGGGCAATGACTACGCCCGTCCAGACTTGGCACGAACAACAATCCGACATTGGTAATGCCTGCCATCACCATCGCGTCATGCCCGGCGCCACTCTGCATCAGGCGATATTTCAAGCCCAGTCTTTCACTGATCGTCATCTGTCGGGTCACGATGCTTTCCGCCATCCGCACAGGCGGAACATTCATCAGACTGGACAGCTCCGCCGTCAGCCCCGTCCCTGCGGTGATTTCCTGCAACACTTCGCCGATACGCCTACTAACGTTGTCGACATGCTTATGATTGCCGGAACGGATATCCACACTGAACTCCACTTCACCGGGTATGATATTGAACCCGCCGGGCTTGACGGACAACCAGCCCACGGTGGCTACCGTTCCTTCCCCTTCTTCGATCGCCAACTCAGCAATTTTGGCAATCACTTTTGCGGCGCCATTAAGGGCGTCTGCCCGCAGATGCATCGGAATCGTTCCGGCGTGCCCCTGTCGCCCGCTAATTCTAATCTTCATGTCGTGAATGCCCACGATTTCTTGAACAATGCCGACTTCCATCCCTTCGGCCTCCAGAATCGGCCCCTGTTCAATATGCAGTTCCAAAAACGCTTTGATACTGCCCGCGGGCCGCTCCGCAGCCGCAATCTCGGTCGGCTTGAAACCAAATTCCTGCAATGCCTCGTACATCGATATCCCGTTTATGTCTCTGCGTTCTTGCAACTGCGCCGCATCAATCTGTCCTGCCATCGCCCGGCTGCCGTACAGGCTGACGCTAAACCGGGCCCCTTCCTCTTCGATCATCGCCACCACTTCGATCGGATAGCGGGTTTTGATGCCGCGTTCATGCAACACCCGCGCAGTCTCCAACGCCGCCGACACTCCGGCCGGCCCGTCAAAATTGCCGCCGCCTTTGACCGAATCAAAATGTGAACCGATCATCACAACCGGTGCATCTGCTTGCTCGCCTTCCCGTCTGCCAACCAGGTTGCCTGCGGCATCTTCATATACACGCAAGCCGCAATTTTGCATCTCTTGGCGCAGATAGCCCCGCGCCGCCCTGTCCTCCGCAGTCAGAGAAAAACGGGTCAGGCCTTGCCCTGGCGTCGCATTGTATTTTGCCAGTTCCTCAATATCACGCTGAATCCGCGCCCGGTTTGTCCACATTTCCATTCCTCCTCAGCACTCTGTCACGCCGCCAGACCCAACCGCCTGCGATGCAAAAAAAGCAGGGCAGTGGAAAACTTATTGCCAAGTTCTCGCACCACCCTGCTTTACTCATTGAAGAAACGCCTTACATCAGCACGGGAGCTCCCGGTCCGAGCGGCAGGTTGAGTGTGAACCACAGCAATAGCTGAATCGTCCAGATGATGAAGAACGCTATCGTATATGGCAGCATATTCGCCATCAGGGTACCCATGCCGATATCCTTGTCGTACTTCTTCACGAAGGCGAGCAGGATGACAAAGTATGGCAAGAGCGGCGTAATCACGTTGGTGATCGAGTCGCCGATCCGGTAAGCCATTTGGGTCAATGCCGGGTGGAAGCCGAGCAGCATGAACATCGGCACGAAGATCGGCGCCAGAATCGCCCACTTGGCCGAGCAGCTACCGATAAACATGTTGATCGTGGCCGACAGGATAATGAACAGAACCAGCAACACCGGCGCCGGGGCTCCGGATGCCTTAATGATTTCCGCGCCCTTGATCGCCAGGATCAACCCCAGGTTGGACCAGTTGAAATAGCTGATGAACTGGGCGATAACGAAGGACAGAACGATGTACGGGCCCATTTCAGACATCGATTGTCCGAGCAGCGCCGCAGTATCCTTGTCACTCTTGATTATGCCGGAAACTTTGCCATAGATATAGGCAGGTACAAAGAAGGCCAATGCCAACAACGCAATCAAGCCCTTCATGAACGGCGAACTGTAGCTGATTAGCGAATGGGTCTTCGGTTCACGCAACAGGCCGGATTCAGGAATCGCCAACGCGGCAATGATGATTAGCAAAATTGCCAAACCAATCCCTGCTGCCTTGAGGGCTTTGGTTTCTTGTTCGGTGACAGCTTCCACCGATTCAACCTTGCCCTTGAAAACGCCCATGCGCGGCTCGACGATTTTCACCGTGACCCAGGTGGCAACCACCGTCAGGATTACGCAGGACACCATCAGGAAGTACCAGTTAGACGCCGGGTTGACGATGACGGTCTTATCCAGAAGGTCGACGGCAGCCTGAGTAAAGCCTACCACCAGCACGTCGAGCGAGTTAACAAGCATATTGGCGCTAAACCCGCCGGCGACGGCCGCGTAAGCAGCCAACATACCGGCAATTGGATTTTTGCCGATCGCGCCGAACACCATCGCGGCGATCGGCGGCATGACGATGAAACCGGTATCACCGGCGGCATTTGCATTGATCGCCACGAAAATGACAATCGCGACAACCATGGTGCCGCTGCCTTTTTTGCCAACCAAAGTCTTGCGCAGCAGCGCTGAGAATAGTCCGGTTTTCTCGGCCAGACCAACGCCAAGGATTGCGACCAGCACGATGCCCAGCGGCGGGAATCCGGTGAAGTTGCTAACCGCATTGGAAATCATTCGTTGCAACCCTTCAGTGGATAACAAGTTAACGGCTGTGATTGTTTTCTTGGTCAGCGGATGAACCGCCGAGAAGTTTGCCATGGAACCGAGAAAAGATATAACGAGTACAATAACGGCCAGGGATGCGAAAATGGTTAATGGATCGGGTAGTTTGTTGCCGGTTCGTTCCAGCCAGAGCAGGAATCGTTCGAACATGCCGTCAGGCTTACCGTTGGGTTTTTGTTCAACTGGGGACACGAGAACACCTCCACGAATTTTATTAACTTAACGCTGGTTCCGCCATGCCCTAGACATCGCACGGACCAGCATAAAGCCCTAAGGAATCGGTTCTTTATTTTTGATCGTTAAGAAAAGCCACGGCGCAGGACGCCAACACCGCTGCTGTCTGGTGCAGAATAGATTCGTCAATATTAAATTGGGGATTGTGCAGTGGTTTCACAATGCCTTGCTCTTCATTGAGAGTACCGACGATAAAGTACGAGCCTGGCGCATGTTGCTGGAAATAGGAGAAGTCCTCCGCTCCCATCGTTGGTTTATCCTGCCGGAGGACATTGGTTTCGCCAAGAACGGTTTTACCAGCTGCCTCGACCAGCGCGGTCATCGCCTCATCATTGATTACCGGCGGATAGTGCGGCAAATACTCGAACGTGTAGGTGGCGCCATTCGCCTCGGTGATCGAGCGAAGCACGCCATCCATCATGGTGCGCATCTTATCTTTCATCTCAAACGAAAACGTTCTGACCGTGCCAACCAGTTCCACTTTGTCGGGAATAATGTTGTGCGCGGTTCCTGCATTGAACTGGCTGATGGTGAGCACCGCCGGCTCTACCGGGCTAATTCGGCGACTGATGATCGTCTGAAAACCAAAATATACCTGACAGGCTACCGAAATCGGGTCAACGCAATTATGCGGTTCCGCTCCGTGTCCGCCCTTACCGATAATAGTTATCTTAATCATATCCGGCGAAGCCATCATTGGACCATATTTCACGGCAATTTTTCCTGCTTCCACTGTCGGCCAGACATGGGCGCCAATTGCAGCGTCAACATGCGGATCTTCCATCGCGCCTTCGACAATCATCTGTTTTGCCCCGCCATCTGTTTCTTCGGCCGGTTGGAACAAAAACTTAACGTTGCCATGCAACTCATCCCGCATCCCAGCCAATATCTTGGCCGCGCCGAGCAGCCAGGTTGTATGGGCGTCATGGCCACAGGCGTGCATCCGTCCGTCAAACTTAGATTTATATGGTACGTCATTCTGCTCCTGCATTTCCAGGCAATCCATGTCTGACCGCAGCAGGATGGTCTTGCCAGGATACTTGCCCCGCAACGTGCCGACAACGCCTGTCACGCAGAGATTTTCCCGCACCTCAATTCCCAATTGCCGCAGATAATCGGCTACCAGCGCCGCCGTCCGCTTCTCCTGAAAACCGATTTCCGGATGGGAATGGATATCGCGCCGAATTCTGACCAGTTCTTCACGAATTCCCTCGGCCCTTTGCATAAATTTGTTCGAAATCATCACCATCTCCTATTACTTCGCTTAAAAACCATCCCGCTGTATCCCACACACGGACTTTGTTTACAACATACCATCAAGAAGCCTGACTGTCAATAAATTCCGGCGCCCGAACGCTATTCTTTATGAGCTGTTTTTGCCTGTAACAGCGACTTTTATGCAACGCCTATTAAATTATACAAATTTACACACGCGCTGCCAATGCATTTTCGCCGGTGTTTTGTATACATAAAATCCATTCGTCATCAATGCAGACAGTTCCTTCAGTTTCTAGCGCAATTTGGCGATTTTACAAAAAAAGACTCCCTAGCCACAGCTACAGAACCTTTTTTTCAACATTATCATCTTCGGCATCAATTTATTGCCGATTCACCGAAGCGAAAATGCTATAATATTCACGAGGCAATGCCGAATTGGTCTGAGGAGGAATGGCCCGTGGCAGAAAAAACACTCCAGGTTACTGCAGCACTGTTAGTACACAATCAAAAAATCCTGATCGCTCAACGCAATAATGTTGGTCGCTTTGCAAACAAATGGGAATTCCCGGGCGGCAAAATCGATCCCGGCGAAACGCCGCAGGAATGTCTGCACCGGGAATTGCAGGAAGAACTCGGCCTGGAGGCGACAATCGGCGATTTATTCAGTGATACGCTCTACCCTTACGAACATGGCGAAATCCGTCAATTCACCTACTGGGCCAAATTCGCGACGCCGTCAGCGACCATTCAGCTGTCGGAACATCAGGCTTTGGCCTGGGTATTGCCGGCGGAGCTGTCGCACTATGAATTTGCCGGCGCAGACTTAGCCGTAGCAAAGTTGGTCGAGGGCCAGGTTAATTCAACCATTGCACCGATTCACAGTCTGCGCCCCTGAGATGTCACGCTTACACCTGTGGCATTCGTGCTTTCAAATAAGGTCCATACCGCTGGTCAGTGTGAATGACATGCGACGCCAGCCAGTCGCGCAAAAAAACCACCACCGGAAATGGCAGCGCACTGGTCACTTCAGTTTGCGCCTTCATCAGCTGGGCAACTTTCTGCTTAAAATTTTCGTGCTCTTGTTTGTGCTGCGCATACTCGGGATAGTCATGCTCCAGCATGAGTTTTTCTTCTGCCGCAAAATGATAGCAGCTATAGTCAACCAGTTCATCCAGTGTTTTTACAACACACGCCTGCTTTTGCGCATCCTCGGGGCAATTTAGCAAATCCGTGTACAAATTATTGATTAGCCCCACCAGTTTTTGATGTTGTGCGTCCAACTCATCAATGTGGGTTAGATAAGATTCTTGCCACTGAAAATAAAACACAAGCATTCTCCTTTGCACAACCGGATAGGGATACCTTCTCGTTATGCACTGCTTTCTCCTGCCAAGCCAAAGCAGGAAAATACCAAATTGGCGACAGGGGGCACGATTTACCATCACCGAAGCTTACTTCGCTTACATTTTTTGCGTCTTTATCTTGTCCAGTTTTTTGCAGACAGTCACCGGGTTTGGCTATGCCATCATTACGGCTCCGCTTTTGGCCCTTGTCTTGGGCGCCAAAGAAACTGTCATGCTGGTGATGTTGACCGGATTGATCATCCGGTTGTTCTTGGCGCGGGCCACTCGCAATCAGGGCAGCTTCAAGACAATCTTCTTCATTGTCACCGCCAGCATTGTCGGCGCCATCCCCGGCGCATACGTGATGACCCAAATAAGCAACGAAGGCCTAAAGTTGTTTATCGGGCTGTTACTCTTGCTATTTACCGGTTTTCTCTGGAAAAATTATACGTTGCCGTTTCAACACAGTAAAGCCATCGAAGCCATGATCGGCTTGGTAAGCGGTTTTTTATCGACAACCACAGGAATCAACGGCCCGCCGATCGTACTGTATTATCTCAACGCGAATGCGGAAGCAAACCGGGTTGAATTTCGCGCCAATCTAACCCGCTATTTTTTATTGATTAACATTGCATCAATCATTTTTTCCACCATCGCCGGAACCTTGAAATTTGGCGAACTATGGCTTTACACCCTGCTTGCAATACCGGCTTTGGCCATAGGTTTCTATGCAGGCGAAAAGATGTTTCACCGAATCAGCGCCGTTGCGCTGCGAAAGAGCTCGTTAGTCATGGTCTTGTTAAGCAGTCTGGCAATGATCTGGTCCGTTGTAGCCAAGTTGCTATAACTCAAATACAAACAATATTTAAGGCGGTGTACTTGATGAACATTCAATTGTTGCGACACGCGACCCTGCTGCTTGAATATGGCGGCAAAACATTATTGGTCGATCCGATGCTGAGTGAAAAGGAGGCCATGCCGCCGATCATCAATTCGGCGAATGACCGACGCAATCCACTTGTGTCACTGACAGCGCCGGTCGACTATCTGACGAGGTTGGATGCGGTTCTGCTAACCCACACCCACCGCGATCATTTTGATGATGCCGCTGCCAATTTGTTACCGAAAAACAAACCGATTCTATGTCAGCCGGCTGATGAAGCGAAGCTGCAGGAGTTGGGCTTTGCAAACGTACTAGCAATAAACACTGACGTTGACTGGGAAGGCATCCGCTTTCAGCGTACAGGCGGACAACATGGTTCCGGCGAAATCGGCCAAAAAATGGCGCCCGTTTCCGGGTATGTCTTATCGTCCCTGGCGGAGCCGGTACTATATATCGCCGGCGACACGATTTACTGCACAGATGTTGAAACCGCCCTGACAGCGCATCGCCCTGACGTTACGGTCGTAAATGGCGGTGGCGCGCGTTTCAATGTCGGCGACCCAATCACCATGACCCCGGAGGACGTGGAAAAAGTCCTGCAGTTTGCTCCTGCAACAAAGGTCGTGGTCGTTCATTTGGACTCGATTAATCACTGCCTGGTGACTCGCGATGATTTTCAGGCTTATTTCGCGACTAGCCCGCTACGGCAACGGGTAACGATTCCCGCCGACGGCCAGACAGTTTTATTCGCGTAACAACACCAATCCATCTTTGAACAAGATCATGGCGAAAATCAACAAAATCGCTCCCAGCGCCCGCATTAACCATACATAAGCCCGTCCGGAAAAAAAGCTGCGCGTTTGCGTCACGAAATACGCCAAAACGATCTTGGCGCCGATTAAGCAAGTGTAAAACCCGAAAACAAACGCGGCTGCA
>JBGSKE010000276.1:0-17997 GCA_041741355.1 Negativicutes bacterium
CCGCCACCAAACCGATCAACGGCCAAAGTAAACGACGTGACCATCTTGCCGCTTTGCGTTGTCCGAATTTCCGGATCACGCACCAATCTTCCCAATAAAAACACCTTGTTCATGGCTTAGGCCTCCCGACTATTCATCTTCTTTTACGATCATGTGCCGCAAGATGTCGTCGGTAATCTTCATCACGCGATTCAGTTCAGCGACTGTCGCGGGGGTGCCGGTGAAGCGGAAGATGCAATAGTAGCCTTCGGTAAAATCTTTTACCAGGTAAGCCAGGCGGCGTTTGCCCCAGCGGTCGATTTTTTCCATCGTGCCGCCATTGTTTGTCACCATAGCTTCAAACTTGGCGATTACCGCTTGCAATGCTTCTTCTTCCATCGGTTTGATGATGAATACGAGTTCATACTTTTTCAACAGGTTCACCTCCTCCTTTGGACTATCGGCCCCCTCTTGGGGGCAGGGGAGTAAATGCCCGAGTGTTCAGGCTTATTTATTTTATAACAACCATTGCGCGAAAGCAAGCCTAAACTTTTTTGTTATACGTTAAAGCGAAAATAAACCACATCGCCATCTTTCATTATATATTCTTTGCCTTCCAGCCGGACTAGACCTTTTTCTCGGGCCGCCGCCTGACTGCCGCAGGCAACCAGGTCGTCAAAACTGACAATTTCAGCCCGGATAAAGCCGCGTTCGATGTCTGTGTGAATTTTCCCTGCTGCCTGTGGCGCCTTGGTGCCGCGCTTGATCGTCCATGCCCGTACCTCTGGCTCGCCGGCCGTAAAGAAATGCATCAGCCCTAAAAGCTTATAGGCCGCCTTGATCAGTTGAGTCAGGCCACTTTCCGGCAAGCCCATGTCCGCCAAAAAGGTGGCTGCTTCTTCGGCGTCCAGTTCGGCGATTTCCGCTTCGATCCGGGCTGAGATCACAACAACTTCCGAGTTTTCTTCCCGGCTGTACTGGCGGATAATTTCAACCCCGGCATTGGCTACGCCTTCGCCGACTTCATCTTCGCCGACATTCGCCGCATACATGATCGGCTTCAGCGTCAGCAGGTTCATATCGCTCAGCGATTCAAGCTCTTCGTCGGTCAACCCCTGACGTCGCGCCGGTTTGCCGTTCGACAGATCCTCTAGCACTCTTTTAAACAAATCGAGCTCGCCGAGGATTTTTTTGTCCCCACTTTTCAACAACCGCCCCGATTTGCCAATCCGTTTTTCCACCGTTTCAATATCGGCCAGGCACAGTTCGGTGTTGATGATCTCGATGTCGCGAATTGGATCAATGCCGCCTTCGACATGGGTGACATTCGGATCCGCAAAACAACGTACGACCTGCAGCACGGCATCGACTTCACGGATGTGGGCCAGAAATTTGTTGCCGAGTCCTTCTCCTGTCGAGGCTCCTTTGACAAGGCCCGCGATATCAACGAATTTCATCGCGGTCGCTGTTGTCTTTTGCGGGTTAAACATTTTTGACAAAACCCAGAGCCGTTCATCTGGCACTTCAACAATACCGACATTGGGCTCGATCGTGCAGAACGGATAATTCGCCGCCTCAGCGCCGGCCTTGGTGATCGCATTAAACAATGTGCTTTTGCCAACATTGGGCAGTCCGACAATACCCACTTCCAGGGATGTACTCATGCTTGATTCTCCTTCTTCGGTTCCAGCGATTTGATCGCCTTCTCAAATTTCGGTCGTGGCACCATGACTCTGCGTCCGCAGCCCAGGCATTTTATGCCGATATCCATGCCGGTGCGGACTATTTCCCAGCGATCCGAGCCGCAGGGGTGCGCCTTTTTCATTTTGGCGACATCGCCTAATTCCAATTTCAGCGGCATAAACGACCCCTTCCTTCAACGGTTGCCGTCGATCTATTTTTTCAAAAATCCGCTGCTGAAAATCCGCAACATACATGCCTCGGTAGTTACTTATTTCCCGGGCAATATTTTCATTAATCTCTGGCAGTTCGGTTCAACGGAGTTGTTTGCCAACTCATCTGACATAAATTTTCCCCTTGCCAGGGCCCGTCACTCTGCCGATACATGCGACAACTGCAACACCCGCCGCTTGGGCCTGTTGCAGAAACGCGTTCGCACGGCTCGCCGGCAAACTGATTAACAATCCACCGGAGGTTTGGGGGTCAAACAACAGATCCTGCAGGTTGATCGGAACCGTTGAATGAAATTCGACGGATTTTAAGTATTCGCGGTTGGCATAGGCGCCGGCCGGAATCAAACCCATACTTGCAGCCTCAGCTGCCTCCGCCAGCAACGGTATCGCCAAACTGTCCAGTTCCAGGTCGACTCCGCTGGCGATGGCCATTTCATAGGCATGGCCAAGCAAGCCGAAGCCGGTAATGTCTGTACAGGCGTGCACCGGATAATGCTCCATGACTTCCGCCGCATAACGATTCAGCAGCGCCATGCTTTGCGCCGCCGCTGCAACCCCCTGAGGATACAGCTCTGCCCGCAGTGCGGTGTACAGGACACCGGTTCCGATAGCCTTGGTCAGAATCAATACATCGCCCGGTTGGGCGCCGGCATTGGTCAGAATTTTTGCTGGATGCGCGACACCAGTCACACTGAGTCCATATTTGGGTTCATCATCGTCGATCGTATGCCCGCCAACCATTACCGCTCCAGCTTCGGCAATTTTTTGTTGCCCGCCGCTAAGAATCGCCAGCAAAACCTCCGCCGGCAACTTGCAAACTGGGAAGGTCACGATATTCATCGCGGTGAGCGGTTTGCCGCCCATGGCATAGACGTCGCTCAAGCTGTTGGCAGCGGCAATCTGCCCAAACAAAAACGGATCGTCCACGATGGGCGTGAAAAAATCCAGCGTCTGAATCAGCGCTGTTTCTTCATTGAGCAAATATACACCGGCATCATCAGAAGTATCAATCCCGACCAGCAGCCGCGGGTCCTGAATTTGTGGCAATTTCGCCAATACGTCGGATAGGGCGCCCGGCCCTATTTTAGCCGCTCAACCGCCGCGTTTGGTGAAGTCTGTAAGTTTCATGCCGGACGACCTCCTTCCCGCCGATTACGCGAATTTTAATCTGCCTCTTATTGTACAACACTTTCCTTCCTGTTCGCAAAAAAACTGCAGGTTCAAACGAACCTGCAGCAAGAAATCTATCGCCGACTGGGGTTAACCGATTTGCACCGTGTGCTGGGGCGGATAACCGATCGCGGTCAAGCGTGCAATCAATGGACTGGTATCCTGGGCATTGAAGCGGATAACGAGCTCGCCGGGTCCTTCATCGGTGGTGTAGCTGGCCAAGCTACTGATGTTGATGTTTAGGTCCTTAAACACGCCAGTAATTTCGTGCAGTACGCCAACCTGGTCGGAAACGCTGAAGGTAAATCGGGTTTTTCCTTCCTTCAGGCCCATGATTTCAACAAAACTGTTAAAAATATCGGTTTCGGTAATGATACCAACCACGCCGCCAGTTGCATCGACTACTACCAGTCCGGCGATGTGATGGTTCGACATCGTCAGCGCTGCTTCTTCAATGGTAGCACCAACATGAATCGTCACTACATCCTTGTGCAGAATATCTTTTACCTGCATTTTCCCCAACAGATAGTTCAGCTCAAAAATCGACAAGGTTGTGGCCGGCGACGGCGACACGGAACGCAGGTCGCGATCGGTTACGATCCCAACTAAACGCCCGCCATCTACGACCGGCAATCGACGAATTTTGTATTTGCGCATCATTTCGGATGCATCGGCTATGGTTGCAGTGGATTCGATGACTTTGGGGTTGGGAGTCATTCGCTTTGCAACAAACATGTTTCTTCGCCCCTTTTTATTTGCTTATTTTGAAATTAACCGCCCAGATAGGCTTTACGCACTTCTTCGCTTTCCATCAGTTCCTTCGCCGGACCGGACAAAATAATCCGACCTGTTTCCAACACATAGGCCTGATGGGCTATCGACAAGGCCATATTTGCGTTTTGTTCCACCAAAAGTATGGTCGTGCCGCTGGCGTTGATTTCTTTAATAATCGAAAAAATTTCTTTGACCAAAAGCGGCGCCAAACCCATGGAAGGCTCGTCCAGCAACAGCAGGCGGGGTTGGCTCATCAAGCCGCGACCGATCGCCAGCATCTGCTGTTCGCCGCCGGACAGGGTTCCGGCGACTTGCTTTCGTCGCTCGCCCAAGCGGGGAAACCGCTCAAACACTTTATCGATATCTTTGCGAATTCCCGGTTTGTCGCTACGAATATAAGCGCCGAGCTCCAGGTTTTCTTCAACTGTCATATTGGCAAAAATCCGTCGCCCTTCCGGCACCTGACTGATTCCCTTCTTGACGATTTCCTCCGGCGCCATCGAGGCAACCGAATTCCCTTCGAACAAGACATTTCCCGTCTTTGTCCGCAACAGGCCGGAAATGGTTCGCAAGATCGTGCTTTTTCCTGCGCCGTTGGCGCCGATCAAGGTAACAATTTCGCCTTCTTTAACGTCAACGCTAATCCCTTTGAGTGCGTGGATGGCGCCATAGTACACATTAATATTTTCGACCTTAAGCATCAACAAACCTCCTCACCGAGGTATGCCTCGATTACACAGGGATTATTCCGGATTTCTGCAGGGGTCCCCTCGGCGATAATACTGCCATAGTCCAGCACGTAAATACGCTCGCACACTCCCATGACCAGGCTCATATCATGCTCGATCAGCAAGATGGTCAGCTTCAATTCGTCGCGAATCCAGCGGATCATTTCCATCAATTCGTGGGTTTCTTGCGGGTTCATCCCGGCTGCCGGTTCGTCCAGCAACAGCAGTTTGGGCTGCGCTGCCAACGCCCGGGCTATTTCCAATCGACGCTGTTCGCCGTAGGGAAGGTTCTTGGCGATTTCGTCGCGCCGGTCGTCAAGTTTGAACATTTTAAGGCATTCCATCGCTTTTTGTTCAATCATATCTTCTTCGGAATAGTAGCGGCCAACTCTGAGCACCGATTCCAGCAAACCATACTTGACATGAAAATGGTAGGCGATTTTGACATTGTCAAGCACGGATAAATCGGAAAATAACCGGATATTCTGGAAGGTCCGCGCAATACCGCGCTGCGTCACTTCATACGGCTTAAGCCCAACTAGGCTTTTGTCGTCGAACAACATCTCGCCGGAAGTAGGTTCATAGACTCCTGTCATCAGGTTGAACGCGGTCGTTTTGCCTGCGCCGTTCGGGCCAATCAGGCCAATCAGTTCTCCTTCATTGATTTCGATGTTGAAGTTGGCGACAGCTTTCAAGCCGCCAAACTCTTTGGTCAGTTTATTTATTTTGAGCAGCGCCACGCTGTCCACCTCCCAGGATTCGGCTGAACATTTTTAAACTAAGCTCTTTATTGCCAAACAGTCCCTGTGGACGATAAATCATCAGCACAATCAACAGCAAGGCATAGATGACCATCCGCCATTCCGGATAACTGGCCAGTTCGGCGGAAAGAT
The DNA here is from genome assembly GCA_041741355.1 of Negativicutes bacterium. Classification (GTDB taxonomy): domain Bacteria; phylum Bacillota; class Negativicutes; order UBA1444; family UBA1444; genus UBA1444. Next base: position 5,458 of record JBGSKE010000276.1, read on the forward strand.
ACGTTAACAGGATGGCGGTCGTGATTGAGCCGGTGATACTGCCCATGCCGCCCAGCACGACCATCGTCAGGATATCAAATGATTTCATAAAGGTAAAGGACGCCGGATGTGCGATATAAAAATAATGCGAGAACAGGCCGCCGGCCACGCCGGCGAATGCGGCGCCGATTGTGAAAGCGATTACTTTGTATTTGGTGGTATCAACCCCCATTGCTTCGGCGGCAATCTCATTTTCTCGAATCGAGATACAGGCTCGACCATGACTGGAATTGATGAAGTTCTTAATAAACAGAACTGTAATCACCATCAATAAAAACGCCCAGGTGAATGTGGTATAGCGTGGAATTCCCATCAGGCCGGAGGCTCCACCGACATAAGGAATATTCAGGATAGTGATGCGGATGATTTCGCCCAGACCCAATGTGGCAATCGCCAGGTAATCGCCTTTTAGCCGCAATGTCGGTAAGCCGATCGCAAAGCCGAGAATTGCTGCACCGGCTGCGCCGGCTAAAATTCCAACAATATAAGGCAGACCCAGCTTCACCGTAAATACCGCCGACATATACGCGCCTACCGCCATGAATCCGGCGTGACCGATTGAAAACTGACCGGTAAACCCGGTGATCAGATTCAGACTAACTGCCAAAATGATGTTGATGCAAATCAGGACGATATTCAACTGCCAAAAGGCGCCGATCACTTCGCTCTCGATCAGTCCCATCAACAATACATATAGTGCAACGGCGCCAACAATCCCCATCAGGTCGCGCTTCATCTTGCTTCTCATTGCTTGCTCACCTACACTTTCTCCCGGATGTTCTTGCCGAACAAGCCGGCCGGTCTAAACAACAAAATCACAATCAAGATGATAAACGCCGCTGCGTCACGGAACGTGGATGATAAAAAACCGCTGACCAGCGCTTCAATTACGCCGAGCAACACCCCGCCCACCATCGCGCCGGGGATCACGCCAATACCGCCAAGCACCGCCGCGACAAACGCTTTTAGTCCCGGCATAATCCCCATCAGCGGGTCAATCGAATTGTAATAGATTCCGACCAAAATGCCTGCCGCTGCGGCCAGGCTTGAACCTATCGCAAACGTGAAGGAGATGATTCGGTCCACATTGATGCCCATCAACCGGGCGGCGTCCGTGTCAAAGGAAACGGCCCGCATCGCTTTGCCGACCTTGGTGTGATTAACCACATAGGTCAAAATAAACATCAACGCCAGCGAAATCACCAAAATCACAACTTGTTGGCTGTTTACGATCAGACCCATGAAATTGTAGGTAGTTGTAGTAAATAGTTCGGGAAACGTTCGCGGTTGCGGCGTAACCAAAATCATACCGCCATATTCCAACAGCAGGGAAACCCCGATCGCAGTAATCAGGATGGCAATTTTCGGAGCGCCGCGCAGCGGACGGTAAGCCAATCGCTCAATCAGCACTCCGACGGCCGAGGCAACCACCATCGAAAAGATTAGCGCAGGAAAAAACGACATTTTGAAAAATGTCGTAGCAAAATAGCCGGCATAAGCTCCCAGCATATAAATATCGCCATGCGCAAAGTTTATCAGGCGGATAATGCCGTATACCATTGTATAGCCCAAAGCGATTAGTGCATAAATACTTCCCAACGAGATGCCATTGATCAACTGTTGGAAGAATTGTTGCGTTAACGATGAAGCCTCCATGAAGTTTCCCCCTTATGATGATTTCTGACCGTCACAGCGCATTGTAGTGCAGTGTATCTGTCAGTGAATAGAAAAAGACTGCCCCGGATTCACTCCAGCTTCAGTCTCGCGCTCGATTCGCCTTAGCGAATCCTAACTCTGAACGGGACGTGTTCGACTGCATTCGTTTGCTGTTGCTATTATATGAACACACAGGACAAGTGTCAATATTCGCGGGACAATTCTTGCCTGCGGTTAATTTTCTTTGTAAAAAACTCGTTTCCTGCGGTGATTTTGTAAAAAATACGGGGCAAGACCCTCGTCTTACCCCGTCATTGGGATTATTCCGGCCTCAAAATCGGTTCTCGGTTGTAAGGCTGCCGGAGTAACGTGTGCAATTTGAATCACGCAGAACATTTCGTTCTTACTTGCATAATTATAGAGCCAGTCCGAATTACTGTCAATCATTTAAGCATTTTCGTAATTTTTTGTTTTTCCGCACAGTACGAATGTCATAATCAGACCACTTTGTACATATTAATCGACTCCGCGTTATTGTACATCGCCCAAATGCCTGATGGACAGATACCGGCGCAAATACCGCAACCGATGCATTTATCAGCATCGACCACATATTCGAATCCCCCCGGTTCTTTGCTTGGATTACGCGAAATCGCATTTTCCGGACAAGATTTCATGCACATATGGCAGTCGCGGCAAGTTCCGCAGCTGATGCAGCGGTTATACTCTTCCTTGGCGCTGGGCAAATCGCAGCTGTGACACTTTTTAAAATAGGCGGTCTTGAGTCGGGTCGCCGGAATCTTGCTTTTTGGTTCTCCGGCGTATTGCGTTCCCATCAGATACGCGTTCACTGATATCGCCGCCTGCCGTCCCATGCCGATCGCATCGACCAAACGCCCTGGTTTGGTCGTATCGCCGGCCGTAAATATTCCCTCTGCTATGCTCCAGTCAGCGTTCGGCTTCAGGCAGCCGCGGTCCAACTCGATTCCCGACGGTAGAAAGCTTAAGTCCGGACTTTCACCTATCGTAATGATGACCATGTCGCCCTTGATTAGTTCGCCTGTTTGGGTAATGATCCCAGCTTCGGTTATTTCTTTGGTAAACACAGGCCAGATTAGCTCGCCACCTAGTTCCTGAACGTGATCAATTTCTTTTTGGAAAGCGGCAGGCCGCTGTACGTCGATGCAGACAACTTGCTCCGCCCCCATCTGATACGCGCCGACCGCAGCATCCATCCCGGAATTTCCACAGCCAATGACGATGACTCGTTTGGCGACTTTCACTGTTTCACCGCGGTTAACGGCTTTGAGAAAGTCTAGCCCTTTTACGATCCGTTCGTGTCCCGGCCAGGGAATTATTTTAGTTACATGCCCGCCGCTGGCAACAACCACTGCATCACTTTCACTACGAATGGCGGCAAATTTCGCTTTATCGACCAAACAGTTCGTTATGAACCGTACGCCCATCTTCTCAATGCGCGCCAGTTCCATTTCCAACGTCTCGTGGGGCAGCCGCGAGCGAGGAATTACTTGTTCCATCTTGCCGCCCATCGCTTCATGCGCTTCATACACAGTAACCTCATGTCCGTCCCTGGCCATTTGCCAGGCTGTCGACAAACCGGCCGGTCCGCCGCCAATCACTGCGACTTTTTTGCCTGTTTTCGCCGACTCGGCGGGGAGTTGAACATTGGCCGAATAGGTACCCAATCGGCCAATCTGAGCGGAAATATCCACTTGACTGCGAGTACACTCATCCATGCACAAATTCATGCAGACCGCACCGCAAACTGAACCGGGGAATGGTGTGTACTCCAACACCAGTCGATAGGCTTCGTCCACTTTTCCTTCGCGCAACAGATTGAATCGTTGTTGCGAGGGAATAGACGCTGTACAGTTAAACTCACAGGGCGCCATATATTTCATGTTTTCCCAGAATGGCACTCGTTGCCGGTACTTCCCGGTGGCAACCAAGCCCATCACTTGCCAGTCGTCATCGCAAACATCGCCAAAAATTCCTCCGGGAACCCATTTTGTCTTGCGATAGCTCAGAATATCCGCTGACGATTTTTTGGGCCGTTCTTCATAGGTCAGTGGCACCACTTTTTTCCATTGAGCCCACTGCGTCAGTTCCGCTTGCAGTTCCGGCCTGCCGATGTCCGCCAGAAACTCGTCCATTCCGGCCGATAAATAGTCAATGTCTTCCTGTGCCAACGCATTGATTTTGACGTCTTTCTTCGACAAGCCAGTGCCGGGCCCACGGAAGTACAATTTGCCGCCAACCATGCCGACACAAGAGCGGTCGCCAACCACAGACTCAAAGGAATCGCTGTCATAACCGCAGATAACGGCAGTTCCTCCGGACATGAATTCAAAAGAAAAACTGCCGCAGTTTTTCAGCACCCAAAATTCCGGCGCCGAATACAGCGGGTCATATTTCATCAATGAACCGGAGCGTGTGCCGACACGGCCGCCAACGAAAATTTTGCCAGAGGCGGCGCAATGCGCGGAGGTATCTCCGCCATCGCCTTTCACCACGATTTTTCCGCCGGCGTTCAGCCATCCCACATCGGCTGAAGCAGGACCTTCGACAATGATCTCAGTGTTTTCCAGACACATGCACCCGACGCGTTGTCCGGGATTGGTAACGGTGAATCGCAATTTTTTGCCTTCAGGGTGCCATACTGGACCGCCAATGTCGTGCTGCCCGGAGGCTTCAATGGAAAAGTCGGTTTCGCCGGCTTCAATCGCTGCGTTGATTGCCTGCAGCAGATCTTGGGTCGACATCCGTTCATTATTTTCCAGTGTATTGATTTTTAACATAGCCACTACCCCCTAACACGCGTAGGTGATCGACAATTTGTCAGCCACCGCACGGTCATTTGTTACCAACGCGTCAGATCGGCCTACCGGCAACGAGCTGTTGCCGACAGGAGCCATGAGTTTCTTGAACTCGGCGTCAAAGGCAAGCATGTACTCAACGATGTTTTGCGCCGCCCTGTCAATATCGAGGCGTTTTACCAACCGGGGATCCTGCGTACAGATTCCTGTCGGGCAGAACCCGGTATTGCAGGCATTGCAACGGCCTTTTTCGTTGCCGACGCAGCCCATCAACTGAATTAGCAATTTCCCCATAAATACACCATTTGCGCCAAGACAAATCATCTTGAATGCATCTGCTGCCGCATTGCCTGTCATGCCAACGCCACTGCCGCCCCAGAGCGGGATTCGCCCCGGACTGCCCTGTTTTACCGCCGACTGATAACAGTCGCGCAGTTTGGAAACCACCGGATGGCCCGTATGGTCTAGCGACACCTCGTTCGCCGCGCCGGTGCCGCCCTGGATTCCGTCAATAAAAAAGCCGCCGCAGATTTTGTAGGGGTCGCGCAATAAATTATTGTAAACCGAAACCGAAGTCGCCGAGGCAGCACATTTGATTGCCACTGGCACCCTGAATTTGAAAGCTGCATTCATCGACATGAACATTTTCTGTACGGACTCTTCAATCGAATAAAGCCCCTGGTGGTTTGGCGGCGACAACAAGTCGGCCTTGGGAACGCCGCGAATCGCCTGAATATGTTCGGCAACTTTCGCCGCCGGCAACAGACCGCCATCACCGGGTTTCGCTCCTTGGCCGATCTTGATCAAGATGCCAGCCGGATCGACTTTCATTTTAGGCAGCGCCCGAACAATTCGATTCCAACCAAAATGACCGGATGCAATTTGAATGATGCTGTACTTCAGATATTCAGATTCCATCAGCTTTACTGGCATACCGCCCTCGCCTGAACACATGCGAATAGGCATATTGTGCTTTTCATTGAGGTACGCCGTAGCCAGGGACAGAGCTTCCCAGGCACGAGTCGATAAGGCGCCGATCGACATGTCGCTAAATATCAAAGGGTATATCCAATGCACTGGAGGTACCCAGCCCTGCATTTTAATCTCGCCATTTTCAATGGAAAAAGGCAGTTCGTTAGGCAACAATACGCGCCCAAACGGCGCCAACACATCAAAAGTGTGCCGCTCCGAGTCCAGCGATGGATCGGTCATTTGCGAGATCCGTCCGACAACGATCTTGTCCAAAACGCGTTCGGCGTTTAAATTGGTGCGGCCACCGCGTTTCAGCGGACTACCGCCTTCTCGTCCAACAACATTCAGCCGTGAATCTTCATTGCGAACTGGCTGGATAGCATTATTCGGGCAAACTTTCTCACACATTCCGCAGCCAACACAGGCATTGGCCACGGAGTTTTTTTGTCGTATTACCGGCACGGCAATATGGCGTTGGTTCGGTTCCGGCTGGTGTCCGGTCGAAACGGTGATCGAACGCCTTTCGATACGCGCTTCAATGGCGTTGAACGTACATGCCGCTACACAGCTGCCACACATCGTACAGCGCTCGGGCGTGTATCTGACTTTCCACGCCAGGTCGTTGAATGTAACGTCTTGCGTTTTCATTGTTTCCATCGCTGCACCTCCATGTCTGGCGTAATCATTACGATTTCACGTTCATTCGGATAAATGTCCTTGCTTTCGTCACGGTCAGGTAAAATAACATTCAGACCACAAACCTCTGAGGAAATCGCCATCATTTCTTTGGTTCCGCCCACAACAACCGGGCGCAATTTTTTCGAGTCGCAGCAAGTCATGATGCTACCATCCGGCAACATGGCGATCACTGTATTTGGACCGTTGATTTCTAGATGACCTAATGTCTGGCGAATCGCGGTCAATTCCCTTTTATCCGGACGCTTTTCCATTTCGTCAAATGGTAGCGGCGTAATTACATGTTTGTAATATTTTAGCGGCCATTTCAGCTCGTGCAATACATAGTGCAGCGTGTACAGGAAATTCTGCGAATCGGATTCAAAACCGATGTAACCGCGATGCAGCGATTTCTGGTATTCCTTGTTTTTGGTGTAAAAAGTATTCTCGCCGTTTGCGCATAAGGTATAGCCCTGCAAGAAGAACGGATGCGCCGCATAGCGAACGATTTCATAGTTGGTGTTTTGTCGGCACTGCACAACTACATTACGAGCCATCAAGTCGCCCCTGTCTTCCCACAAGCCAAAATATGTCGCGATATCGCGCGGATCGCCGATTTCTTTCAATGTAAGCACATCCGGCCAGAATGAAAAAACATAGCCATGATCTTCTTTCTCTAGCATAGCCCGCAACGTCAGGCGCGTGGTAAGCAAAAGTTCTTCCTTATGTTCCTGGCTAGAATTATTCAGATAGTCAGGGTAGTCATACGCGGTAAAAATGTAGTAAGGCATCGCTTTGATATCTAACCCGGGCTGGTTGTTTACTTTTGGAATCCATTCATGCAACGCGCGGAAACCACTTTTATCCATATAATCTTGTACAATTTTCGCGCCTTTTTGCGTACAGGCCAACGACATCAGCGGCTTATCCTTAAACGGGCTGAACTCGCCTTCCATATCTTGCATTACCATTGCGAAACCTGAGTTATCGTGACCTTCCTGTTGCGGCAACATCAAAGACAACGCTTTGGAAGCATGAACGGGATCAGCACTCTTGATTGCACCGATTCTGCACATCCAAAATCACACCTTTCCATTTTCTTTTTTCGATTCTCACAGAATTGTGTTTTCGGGACCGCACCAATACTTTATCTTACAAAATCAAAAAGACTCTGCAAGAGGCCCCTTTGTCGGGACCTTCCGCAGAGTCTTTTATACTCACGGTGTACGCTTGCGCGCTGTGCCGCTCGGTCCTGACCGCCACCATGCGCGGAACCCTAGGCACACTCCCTTGACACGTTTGTGTTTTCGGGAAACACGAACCATGTCAAGATAAATTATAGGGATGGTTTCTTATACTGTCAACATGTATATTTAAATGCAGTTTATTCTGACAAGTTCTTCAATGCCGCACCAGGCCGGCGGTTATCTCCGTCGCGAATCGTATAATTATTCGAATCACAATATTCCATGACAGGAATGATCATCCGTCGCGATGTGTTCATTAGGTCACGTATTTCGCCAATACTCAGGGTTTCATGCATGGAAAAATGCTGTTGAATGATTGCCCCAATGTATTGCATTGTATTTCTGTATACGTGTACTCCGGCAAGCCTGATGATCACTTTTTCGCGGACCATCCGGTCAAAAAACGGTTTAATTTGTTCGAGTGGACGGCTCATTTTTTCCGCCAACCACTGCGGCGTTATATCTATCAATTCATTGACCGGCACAACCAATATCAGCAGTTTCTTTAACTCTTCGGTGTTCCCGCCATGCCTGTTCGCATGTGCAACAGCGGCGACAAACTCACCCTGCACCACACACCAGTTTTTTTCTACTGCGTAATTCAAAAACCAGTCGGCAACATTGGCCGGTATTTTGTTTTTTTGCCGCAACGTTTCTCTTGACAGGCCTGGCTCGGAAGGCTTAAGTCGGTGATGTTCCTCCAATGATCGTTTCAACGCACCCTGAAGAGTTATCAACTTTTCGGCGGCAATATAGTAGTTTCCTGCTTTTATAGCTTTTCCTTGTTCAAGCAATCTGTGGATTGCATTATTAACAATTTCAGCGTTGATATAACCAGCGGCTTGCTGCCATTCTTTTCTTGTTGGTGGATTATTGCACAAAAGCAACAACGCCAGCATGGCAGCTTCGTAATCCTGGTTGCGATGGGCCTGTTCCAGTTGCAGCAACGTTTCTTTGCTGCGACTACTGCTTTCGGCCAACGCCAATAAGGTCACTCCGCCAATCAAATCCTGTGGCGAGAATCTGCGTAGCAATCCTTGATCGCCAAATGCGCCTGCGATGGATTGTTCGAGGTGAAGTCTTGCCAACGTTGGTAGCGCATCAGCTTCTGCTTGCTTGCGAAAAGACAGGCGACCAATGAATTCACCAGTACCCAGATGCAGTCGAACACGAGTTCCCGAAGGAAAGTCCTGCTTCCACTGGATTGCCGCATCCCAGACGGAACCGGTTTGACAATAGCCTTCTTCGCTAAGGAACATCCCCCGGCCAACCTCCGCCAACGTAGTCCCGGCCAGTTTTAAGGAGGCTCTTTGCCCAGCGCCGACCGTATCACTCCCCCGATTATGTGACTCCAGCTCTCTGATTTTCACCGGAATATTCGCAGGATAGACATTTAACCCTGTTCCTTGCATCACCGATCCGCTCATCACCGAGCCTGTGACAATCAAGCCTTGCCCCTTCAAATTGAAAGCCCGGTCAATCCACAAGCGAAACGGCGCCTTTTGATCACGGGCGGTCACTTTTTGGGCTACTTGGAATATTGTCCGTTTAAGCTCAGCCAATCCTTCACTGGTTAGCGCAGATACGCGGCAAATTGGCGCTGACGCCAGGAATGTTTTGTCCAGATACGCTCTGATCTCTTCTTCCACCAATTCCAACCAATCCGGTTCGACTTTGTCAATTTTGTTTATAACAACCAGGCCCTGTTTAATTCCATAACATTGTAACATCTCAAAGTGTTCCCTCGTTTGCGGCATAATCCCCTCGTCAGCGGCAATCACCAACATGACCATATCAATGCCGCCTGTACCTGCCAGCATGTTTTTCAAAAAGCGTTCATGCCCTGGGACATCGACAATTCCCAACGTCAACTCTTCGGGATAGCGCAACGCCGCAAAACCGATATCAATTGAAATCCCGCGCGCTTTCTCTTCTTTTAGGCGGTCTGTGTCGGTTCCGGTCAATAGCCGAATCAACGCGGTCTTGCCATGATCTACGTGCCCGGCCGTTCCCACAATTAGGTTTTTCATGTCGATTCCCCAGATGCGATCCCTAGTAGCAGTTTGGTCAGTATTGCTTCATCGCCTGGCAACAAGCAACGCACATCAAATATCAGCGCAGCTTCCCGAACCAGGCAGACGACCGGCGTTACACTTGTTCGCAATTGTTTGGCTACATCACCGGCTGATATACCTACAGTTTCAATTTCTATTCCGTATCCGTCAAGTTCGACGCCGGGCAAAGACCCGCCACCAGCCAACGATTTAGTCTTAATTACGCGCACTTGCCAACCGAATCCACCTAGCGCCTGCAAATTCGCCGCCAACTCTGCCGCCTTTTCCTGTAATCGCTCAGGGGGTGCCTGCAGCATGTGCCAGACAGGAATCGTTAATTCCGCCTGCCCGGTCGCATATTCAATCAATGTTCCTTCTAGCGCGGCGAGCGACATTTTATCAATTCGTAGCGCACGCAACAGTGGCTCCTTTTTCAATTTGTCCATAATGGTTTTTTTACCGGCAATCAGTCCCGCTTGCCCAGAGCCAAGCAATTTGTCGCCGCTAAAAGTTACCAAATCAAACCCCGCTGCAATGCATTCCTGCACTGTTGGTTCTGCAGTTCCCGCCACCGTTAGGGCTAGCAGCGTCCCGCTTCCTACATCATTGATGGACACTAAATTATTCTCTCGGGCCAAACGACACAGTTCGCTCATCTCTGGTTGCCCGGTAAAGCCCACCATGGAAAAATTGCTTGTGTGTACCTTTAGAATAGCAGCTGTTGCTGGAGTAATCGCCGCTGTATAGTCCTGCAAATGCGTCTTGTTCGTGGCGCCGACTTCAACTAAAACCGCGCCGCTCTGTTTGATTACGTCTGGTATCCGAAACGACCCGCCGATCTCCACCAACTCGCCGCGGCTTACAAGGACTTCGCGACCACGGGCTACACCTCCCAGCGCCAGCATCACCGCGGCAGCATTATTATTGACCGCCAGGGCAGCTTCAGCGCCGGTCAGTTCGGTCAACCGCTGCTCGACATGACTATATCGCTCGCCACGCCCGCCGGAGTCAGCATCATACTCCAAAGTGCTATATCCTTCCATCACTGACAGTACAAGCTCCCTGGCCCGTTCACATATCGGCGCGCGACCGAGGTTGGTATGCAAAACTACGCCTGTTGCATTAACAGTTTTCTTTAAACTTTTGCCAGTCAATTCGTCTGCTTTTTGGGCGAATCGATTGCGAATCCATGCATGAACCGCCGCTTCTTGCGAAAAACTGTCGTTGTTGTTGCCCCACAGCAACTGCTGGCGAAAGTCCGCCACACTAGCACGCAACAGCTTGACGATGACATCATGATGCAGTCGCACACCCCTCTCCTGGGTTTTCACTTGCGTTGCCATTTGTTCAACCGCCGGAATCCAGCGCAAAATTTCGTTTGTTTTCATCGCGACCCACTTTCTTTGCATCAATTTTCACTGCGCAATTTTGTTTCTCCATTCTAAAATTAGTCGAAAATGCTTTTTTCCCTTTAAAGCAGCAAAAAAAAAGCGCCGCTTCCTTTTCAGGAGGCCGCGCCGTCACACTATTCATTCAGGAGATTGCCGCATTTCGCAGTTGCCTTTGAAAACAGCCCCTTCGCCTATAATCAAGGTTCCGACTTTTAAGTCGCCGGCAACTCTCGCCGAAGGCATCAATTCCAACTTTTCACTCACATCCATGTTACCAGTAACCGAGCCAGCTACCATCGCATTTTTGGCGCTTATGGTCGCTTTCACTTTGCCAGCCTCCCCGACAATTAGATCGGCGGTTGTTGCAATGTCGCCTTCAAATTGGCCATCAATCCGCAATGCGCCACTAGAGGTTAGGCTCCCTTTTAACGATGTTGTGTGCCCAATGAGGGTTTCGACCTGTTCGGAAAAGGCTTCGTTCTTTTTGCGACCAAACATAGTTTATCTCCATCCTTTTGCCAAAGACTGTTATAGAAACAATTCACATGAATCCAGCAGGATTGACAGCGGTCCCATTAACTTTCACTTCGTAATGCACATGTGGGCCGGTGCTAAAGCCGGTACTGCCCATATACGCGATAATTCGGCCTTTTTTTACTTTTTGCCCCACCGAAACAGCGTTTTCCGAGTTGTGGGCATAAGACGTTGTAATACCATACCCGTGGTCAACAATGACTTGACGTCCGTATCCGCCATTCCAGCCACTCGCTACGACCACTCCGTCGGCTGTAGCTACAATTGGCGTCCCGGAATCAGCCGCTACATCAATGCCGGGGTGCCAGTCCGAACCGCCCCAACGCCAACCAAATCTTGAAGTAATAACGCCTTGCGACGGCCATATCGATGGAGTCGCCGCAATTCGCGCGTTTCGCTCAATCAGACTCTCGCGCAATTTAGCCAAACTTTCTCCGCGAACCTTAGCGCTGACTTGCAACTCTTTAACCAGATTATTCAATTCGTCCGCCTTTGGACGAACCACCGGTCCGCCTTCGCCGGCGTGCGTCGCTCCTGGCCGCGCAACGCCGGAACGAGACGTTCCTGCGGATTCTTCTTTGTTCAAAAGACGACGAACTTCGGCGTCAATTTGATTTAGTTTCATCATTTCTTCTTGCAGAATTGCCGTGTTCTTGGCCAGCTGGTTCAATTGCCCCGCTTGCGCCATGTTGACGGAACGCAATTTTTGCAGTTCATCCAATTCGGCCTTCGCCTGATTGATTGTAAACTGATAGTGGATTAATCCAGCCGCCGCAAATACAGCTAATACAGCAATCGTCGCAGCGCAGGCTTTTATAAAGCGAAACGGCATTTGGAAGCGATAAACTTTATTTCCCCGGTGCGGTACTATCATCAATGTGTAATTTCTTTTATCGGGTGGGGTTTCTGTTTTTTTCAAAACCAAGCCTCCTTTAAGAATTAGGGAACTGCAGTGATATGGCTAAGCAATTTGATTAATTCGCCGCGTTTGCCAAAATTCCTTCCAGTAAAGCTTATTTTTTTGCGGCAGCATCTAGCGCCTGTTTTTCTTCTTTTGTCAGCATATAAGACGATTCGCCATCAAGGATTGGCTTTGCATAGACACGGGACTCTTCCCTGCCATAAATGCCTGACA
>JBGSKE010000277.1:0-2881 GCA_041741355.1 Negativicutes bacterium
GCATTGCCATGGGGCGACGCCCAGGGCACGAGTTGGTCGCCACTACCAACCAGATAGGACTCGCCGACTTGCCGTACCGGCATGAAGTTGGCAATACCCATGAAATTAAAGACAAAGGAATCGGCTGGTTGCTCAAAAATCTCCCACGGGTTGCCAATCTGCCGAATCCGGCCCTCATTATCCATGATGGCCATGCGGTCTGATAGGGCCAGGGCGATTTCCTGATCGTGCGTAACATAGAGCACGGTGATATTCAGTTTGCGCTGCAGCTCTTTGATTTCAAACCGCATTTCCTCGCGCAGATTGGCATCAAGGTTGGTCAACGGCTCGTCGAGCAGCATCAACGAAGAATTGGCGACAATTGCCCTGGCCAGCGCTACCCGTTGCTGTTGTCCGCCGGAAAGTTCCGATGGCAGACGGTGCGCCAGGTTACCCATACCGACCATCTCCAGTGTTTCCATGACCCGATTTTTTAACTCGGTTTGCGGGCGTTTGGCTATTTTTAACGGAAAGCCGACATTATCGAACACCGTCATATGCGGCCAGACCGCGTAATCCTGAAATACTACGCCGATTCCGCGGCTATCCGGGGAAAGATTGATTCCCGCTGCCGGGTCCGAAACGACCTGGTTATCAATCAATATTCTGCCGGCGTCAGGAGTTTCAAACCCGGCAATCAGTCTGAGCAGTACGGTTTTGCCGCAGCCAGACGGTCCTAGCAGGGTAAAGCACTCGCCTTTCTCAATCGAGAGCGTCAGGTCTTTGTGAACCTGATGGTTGTCGTAACTTTTCGCTAACCCTTCTATGCGAATTATTTCCATACTCGCCCCTCACTTATAATCATCAAACTGGTCAATAAAACGCGGCGGAACGAATGAATCCGTCCCGCCGCAACAAGCCGGATACAATGCGTGGTACTATTTCTTGCCTTGCAGCGTATCCGTAAATTGTTTGATTACCGTTTTCTTGGAATCCTGCATCTTGACATAGTCGATCTTGATCGAGCGTTTCAAAGCATCAGCCGCCGGCGGCAGTTTCAGCTTCTCCGGGCTCGGCACGTCAGCTCGTACAGACAGCGTACCTTCATTGGCGATTAATGTTTGCGCTTCCTTACCCAGCAGATAGTCGACAAATTTTTTCGCTGCGTCGATGTTTTTGCCGCCCTTGAAAATTGCGACAGGGCTGGGGGCGATCAATAGTTCCGGCGGGTAGTACAGGGCAATGTGGGCGCCTTTTTTGATCTTGTCGTAGGTGATGTAGTCAACAGCCAGGCTGGCGGAGAGTTCGCCAGAGGCAGTGTCATCGACGACCTGACCGGAGCCTTTGCCGATACGGGCCTGGTTGGCGCGTAGTTTTTCAAAGAAGCCCCAGCCAAATTGTTTTTCCAGCAGGGCAACGCTCATATAAGCCGTTCCGGAAAGGGCCGGGTCGGCGATGCCGAACGCCCCTTTGTATTCGGGTTTGAACAAATCAGACCACTGCGCGGGCGGGGTCTTGATCTTGTCCGTGTTGATCGCGATGCCGAGTGTGCCGAGACGGGCTGCAGTAAAGTAGCCGTCATAGTCGTTAAATGGATTGAGGATTTCTTTAATCAGCGGAGTTTTGTATTGCTCCAACAAGCCTTCTTTTTTCATGTTATAGAAGTCAGGTACCTCGCTGGTCCAGATGATGTCAGCGAGAATTTTGCCGCTCTGCCGCTCCGCCGCGATTTTAGCCATCAATTTTCCTGCGCCGGCCGACTGATAATCCACTTCAATACCGGGATTTTTCTTTTTAAAACCGGCCACGATTCCGCTAATTAGCGATTCTTTCATTGACGTATAGATAATCAATTTTTTGCCGCCTGACGCCGCTGGAGCGGTCGCCTTCTTATCGCCGCCGCCGCACCCCGTGAGCAGAAGGCTGAACAACATGATGAACGCTAACAGAATAGTACTTTTTTTACTCATTTCGCCAAATCCCCCTTACATTAAAACTTTCGCAGTCCCTATTATACGCTGACTGCTAAGAATTTACTTAATTGTCGCACAAGTTGCGCTTGGGTGATAGCGGAAGAATCCATAATGCTTATGTAGGATTTTTTACACCTTGGTTGTAGGAAAATTGATTTCTATCGCATCGGCATCTGTCAACATCTTGTATTTTATTGCGTAATTTACCAGGTCGCTTTTTCGCGTCGCTTTGATTTTCGCCATAATTCTCACTTTATACGTATCCACTGTCTTGATGCTTAAGCAAAGTTTTGTTGCCACTTCCGATAATGAATGGCCGCGAACAATCAGCCGCAATACATCTCTTTCGCGTGGGCTGAGCAGCGTAAAAGGTTCGTTTTCATCCGGTACCGGTTTTTCAGCATGGATCAATGCATGAAGCAAAATATCGGAATCCTTCTGCGCGAGATAGAAACCTCCATTGCGGACGGTGCAGATTGCTTTGTATAAATCCGTATCTGCTGCGCTTTTATGTACATACGCCGAAGCGCCTGACAGCATAGCTTCTTTGATATAGGTTTCGTCTTCGTGCATGGACAGGATGATAATTTTCGTTTTGGGGTAGCGGCTTTTTACTTCTTTCATACATTCCAGGCCGTTCATTTTTGCCATAGACAGATCCAGCAGCAACAGGTCCGGTTGCCGTTGGCAGAAAAAAGCGAGAGCCTCTTCGCCATCTGCCGCCTCACCGATCACTTCCAGTTCGGCATAACGTTGCAGCAACAATTTCAAGCCGGCGCGCAGCAGTTGATGATCATCCGCCAATAAAATCGTGGTCTTCTGTTCCAAGCAAAGGACTCCTTTCACGCTGTTGATGCGGAATCGTGATTACCAGCTCAACGCCGCCTTCGGCAGACGGGTTATGTTCAAAGCGGCCAAACAGCAATTCC
>JBGSKE010000278.1:0-7155 GCA_041741355.1 Negativicutes bacterium
CGAATAATCGAACAACGGACGGTTGTCGGTCTTGAAGCGCAACACACCGGCCATTGCCAGTACGGCTCGGTAGACGGCAAGAAACGCCGGGTGAGTCAGTCGCCGTTTGTCATGACGGCTCTTGGGCCAGGGGTCGCAAAAATGGATATACAAACCGTCGACTTCAGCCGGCGCAAAAATTTGCGGCAAGTATTGCACATCAGCCAGCACGAACTTCAGATTGGGCAAGCCCAATTCCTCGGTTTTGCGAACGGCCTGCAACAAAACGCCCGGTTCGCGTTCCATGCCGACAAAGCACTGTGAAGGGTATTGCTGCGCCATTTCTCTTAAATATTGGCCTTTTCCGGTCCCTAGTTCCAACTGGAGCGGCCCGTCAACCGGGAATTTGCTTTTCCACTGGCCGCCACCAGCATACTTCTCATCAAACACCGTCACTATATGGGGAAATTCCCGGAGTGCTTCCTCCATCCCCGGTCTTCTGCGCAAACGTCCCATGCGAGGGAAACACCTACTTTCGATTTCGTTCCAGGCCGTATTTCTCCAGATAGCGGTACAAAGTAACGCGACTGACCCCTAAATTGGCCGCCAGGCGACTGATATTGCCACCGCAGGATTTCCAGGCCTCCATAAAGACACTGCGATCCCGCTTCCAAGCTTTGCCCCAGCCGCTGCCGCCCGGCAAAGCCAGATCCGTCGGCAGGATCACTGAAGACTGCGCCTTGAAAAAGCCTTGTTCCAGCACGCCCTGCAATTGTTTTACATTGCCGGGCCAGTCGTATCCGGTCAACAGTTCCATTGCCGCCGGCGACAGGCGTTTGGTTTCCGGCGGGTTCTGTTCCGCCAACTCGCGCAGAATATCGGCGGCAATCTGCGGGATATCCGACTGACGGTGCCGCAGCGAAGGCGTTCGCAGCACCGACTGGGCAATCAGAACGTAAAGGTTGTCGGCAAATATCCCTTTTGCCACCAGCCGCTTGGGATCGACATCGGCGGCGGCGATGATTCGGATGCTCTTTTCCGGCTTCAGCGCCGCAAACAATTGCTCGCCCAATTCAGGCGACAATTTATCAATCTCGTCAATAAACAGGGTTCCGCCGCGAGCCAGTTCAATTTTACCCGGCGCATCGGCTGCGCCGGCTGCAGTTTGCCCGAACAGTTCGATTGGCAACAATTCCGGTGAAACATCGCCGCAACGAATCGTGATCAGCGGACCCGCCGCAACCGGGCTGGCCTGATGAATGCCATGAGCCAAACGTTGCTTGCCGGTTCCCGGCTCGCCGATGATCAACAGCTGGTTCAGATTGCGCGCGCAGCGGGCCGCTTTGTCTTTCATCGCCGAAAATCGCGGTGAATCGCCGACCAGGCTGGACAGGCTATACCGGGCTTTATACTGCGACGCATAAGCCAGCAAGGTTTTTATCTCTTCAATCGGCGCCGATACGACGGTGGCGCTGTGAATCGCTCCATCGCGATAAACCGGCCAAACATCGGCCAAATCTTCATAGGTTTTGGAACCAATAATCCAAACCAATTCGCGGTTATGCGACGGGATGCCCAAAAAGGCCTTGGGGATTTGGGTATGGCGATAATTCAGGACCGCCTCGGACAAGCCCGGCAGTTGGCCTGACAGCGCTTTGCCTTGTTTGCCCCGCACCAGTCGTTCCGTGCCTGGACGATTTGCATACAGCACTTCCCCGTCCGGCGCCACCTGATACACGACCTGCGGCAGCCGGTCGAGAATTTCCTGGCGCGCCGCCAGCATTTCTTCCAATTTCAACGCCTGTTCGAGCGAATATTTGAACGAAATCAGCAACGCCACCAGACTGTCCATCGACAGCCCCGGTTTCTCGGCGCCGTCCATCATCACCATCGACAGCAGATAGCGGACTTCGCCGTCGCGTAGAATCGGCGCCGCCGCTGCATCGGACTCCTGGCATTCTTCCAGCCAGATCTCCGGTCCATACAAAAAGAACGGTGTTTTGTGGGTCAAGGCGATGCCGATGCTGGACGCGCCAATATCCCGGTCAGCCAGACGCACGCCTTCCAGTTCCCCAGGCGTTTTTTGGTAATACGACATCGCAAAACTCTTGAGCACATAACAATCGCGATCCAAGAGCAGCAGGCTGATATTGTTCAGACTGAAGAAATCGCGCAAACTCTCGTATAACCCTTCCATCTGACGAATCAGCGGCCGGGCCAGAACCAGGCGGTCGTCCCAGTCAGCGCCAGGCAGACGGACAAACGAACCAAACGTTTTGGCGGATACCCCGGCGGCGCGACTTTTCTGCCAAGCCTCCGCCACCCAGGGATGGACATTGGGGTCGAGCACGCCCTGCTCCAGATATTTTCGATAGTACCCTTGAAGTTTTTCCCGGGTTCGACGCTCTCGGATCATCGCGCATCCCCTGCCCTTGTGATATTTTTTAATATATAATAAAAAAACAACAATATATAGAAGGAATATTTATTATCCCGTAGAATTCTATAAAAAGCAAATTATCGACTGGGAGGCGCCGCATGGTAGTCAACGGAATTCAGGTTATCGCCGATCCCCGGCTTAGTCGGGAAGAAATCAATCAATTCATCACCGAAGAACAGCAACTTTGGCACAGCCGCAACAAACAATTGGGCCAGGTCGAACTCAGCCTCGATCAGGACGAGATCATCGTCAAAGCGACCGAGAAGTCGCCGATTCGTCGCGTGCGCCGGATCACCGGCTATCTGAGTTCAATTGATAATTTCAACGATGCAAAAGCAGCTGAGTGCACCGACAGAGCCAAACACCATTTTCAATGATCGCCAAGACATTGCCTTTAGTCCCGGAGCAAGCCTCCGGGCTTTTTTTATTCAATCAGCAGATGATTGTTGACAAGCAGGTCGATGTCGGCCCCTGGCGCTAGCGGATTGCCGGCGGCATCGCGAAACACCCGCACGACCGGTCTGGTGGGAAAACCCTGATTCTGAGCAACCACCACGGCACTACGGCCATCATTGAGTCGCACTGTGGCGCCGGTCGGGCAGAGCGGAATCCGGTTGGTGAACGATTTGACCAAAGCGGTTTCAAACCAACTGTCGGCCTCGGCCAGCAGTAGCTCCACCGCTTCCTGGATGTGCAGGTCTCGCGACAAAGGATGGCCGCCGGCCAACTCTTCAAAACAGTCCGCCAAACCGACAATGCGGGAAAATTGATGAATATCGCCCTTCAGTAGCCGTCGCGGGTAACCTGAACCATCCGACCGCTCATGGTGGGACAAGATAATCCCGCGCGACTGCGGTGAAATCTCCCAACTGTCGCGGACCGCATGATAACCCAACACCGGATGCTGCTCGTACAGCAGTTTTTCTTCGAGCGTAAAATTACTGCGTCGGTTCAACAGATTCACAGGCAGGCCCACTACGCCAATGTCGTGCAGCAAGGCGCCCATACCCAGACTTTTCAATTTGCCGGGGTCATATTGCAGGCTTTGGCCAATCAAAAGCGACATGAAGGCAACATTGACCGAATGGCCCAAAAAGTTGCCGCCACGGCAGCGCAGCTCGTACACATTAATCAACAGGTCCCGGTTGGCGAGAACCTCGCGGACCAGTTCCTGGGTCAGCTGCACCATCGCCAGATATTCCGGCTGCCGGTCCAACTGCAGTGAGGCAAAGATCTCCTGCAGCGAAGCTTCGGCCTGATCAGCCAGTTCTTGCCGCACTGCCGGTTTGATTTCAATTCCAGCGGATACCGCATCGTCGACATAAAGCCAGTTGATGCCCATACTGCGCAGACGGGCGGCGTATTGCGGCAACAGTCCGGCGCCTTTGCCGAGCAATATCCGGGCATTTTCACAGTCGATGATTTCCCGGCTCAATATCATTTCATTGGTCAGTTCGTCAACTGCAACGATTCACAAACCGCGTCCCCTTTTCTGTGCAAAATAGTATTGAAGATTTTTTTGCGCTTAATATGTATTTGAATTCGACATCTGTTAGATTATCCCTGCGCAGCAACTACCAGAAAAAGATCGCCGGAAAAACCAGACTCAGATAAACTGCCGTCGACAATACAAACGCGGCCACCGAAAGATGCAGGTTGAGACCGAACAGTTTCATCGCGATCACCGCATTCACTGCCGTCGGCTGGGCCGCCAGCAGAACCAGCGTGCGGAACGCAATCTGGTCGCCGATCACGAACCCGGCGATCGCCAAGGTCAGCAGCGGCGTGATCAGGCACTTGATCACGGTGATATCCAACGCATCGCGCCAAAAGTGGCGCACTTCGTCAAAATCCATCGAAAAGCCGACAGGCAGCAAAAATGTCCAGGCCGAAAAATGAATCATCATGTCAAACACCGGCAAGAAGCCAGCCGGCCGAGTCACGCCTTGCCAATTGAGCCAGATTCCAACAAACATCCCAACAAGCGGCATCTGGTTGCGGTTGAACAAAATTTGTTTCAAATCGATCTTCAAGCCGGAACCATGGTCGTGCTGCTTGCGGAAGTATTGAGCCAGCGGATAGGCAAAGCCGAACATCAGCAAGCTGTGAACAAAAGCGTCATCTGGGTATAAGCGTAGCCAGTCTCGCCAAACAAAATATAGGCCGAAAGCGACCCCAGCGTAACATGATTCGACAAAAAGCCAGAAATGGCATAACTGCCATAATCCAGGCTGCTGGTATACTTGCGTCGGCCCCAAAACCAAGCCAGGCCGCCGGGAATGATGTGCAAGAGCACACCGAACGCCGGCAACCAGACCAAATCGAACACGGGGACCAAACCCCAGATACTAAAGGCGGTGAGCACCGGAAACAGCAGAATGATCCCGACGGTAATCATCCAGTGGAACAGCTTCTCGCAACGCCAATCCAGCCGTTTGAGGCCGTACCCGACCAGCAACGGTAAAATCATGTCGATGAACAAAGTGGTGAATTTTGCGGCGATATCCATCGGTATCAACAAAGCCCTTTCAGTTTCAATACATAAATATATATCACGTCATTCGGTTCCCGTCCATAGCGACTGAGCAACCAGGCGAGCTCCAGCCGTAGCCGGAACGCCTCCTCTTCATTCGCCGGACGAAACCATTCGCGCAGCGTCGGCTCCGGGTCAAGATTGTCGAGCAGGCCGGCGTGCTCGATGTAATCATCCGCCGTCAGCGGCAACGATCCTTGCGCCGTTTGGCGGACATGACCGATGATCTTGGCCGGACCGAACAAATCTAGCGCCGGCAGATGGTACCAATGTCGGAACAAACCCAATCGGGCGGCAATCCTGCTATCGGCGCAGAGTTCATTTTCAAAATGAAACAAGTTGTGAAACGCTTCGCTGAGGGTCTGCACTGTTCGAAATTGCACCAGATCGCCTCCCCCTGCTTGGGTTTAGCCTACATGGAATTCCGCTCGGCTGCCTTTATCAGTTGGGATGATTTCCAATCGCGCATCAATACTTTCCTTTAACTCCGGCACATGCGAGATGATGCCGACCAAGCGCCCGCCCTGCTGTAGATCGAGCAGCGCTTTGATTGCCAGATCAAGCGTTTCCGGGTCCAGCGTGCCGAACCCCTCGTCGACGAACAGCGTTTCCAGATGGATGCCGCCGCAGCGAGATTGCACGACGTCTGCTAGTCCGAGCGCCAGCGACAGCGAGT
Source organism: Negativicutes bacterium (assembly GCA_041741355.1). Classification (GTDB taxonomy): domain Bacteria; phylum Bacillota; class Negativicutes; order UBA1444; family UBA1444; genus UBA1444. The sequence goes on from JBGSKE010000278.1 coordinate 5,629, forward strand.
CCAGGAACGTCTCGCCGCCAGAAAGAGTCTGAACCGGGCGTGCCTCACCGGTGAACCCGTCAATCACTTCCAGGTCGAGTCCGGCGCCCTTGCGTTTGTCGCTGCGGTCTTCGCGGCGTCGCAGCCGATAACGGCCCCGAGTCATTTCTTTCAGTCGCAGGTTGGCGAACAAACTGACTTCATCCAGCAAAAAGCCTAGCACATAGCGTTCAAAACTGACGCCGGTCAACCGGCCGGCGCTAATTTCGTAAAGACCGGCAAACAGGCTGTGTTTTTCCTCGGCCTCCCGCCGCTCCGCCGTCAACTGCTCCAGTCGGGCCGACAATCCCCGCGCCTGTTGCAGGCGATCACGCGTCAGCCCCTGATCAACCCGCAGCCGCTGTTCGTTGCTGTTTGCCTGCATCACCGCCGCTTCTAGCGCCGCGACATCGGGCCGCTCCACTACTTGCGCCGCCGCTTGGTTTGCGCGCTGTTGCCGCTCACAGGCAGCCGCCAATCGCGATTCATAATCCTGCAGCTGTTGGGCGATCATTTTTCGTTGTTCCGGGCTGCGCGCAGCAGCCAAGTAATCTGCTTCATCTTTCAGGCCGGCCTCGGACAGCCGCTGCGTTTTTTCCGCCTCGGCGTCCTGGAGCATCTGGCAGGCCCGCCGAAATGCTTCGCTCCGCTCCGCCTGCTGCGCTGTCGCCTGAGCAAGCAAATTGCCGGCTTCTGCCGACTGTTTACGGGATTCCGTCAGCAAGGTCCGCAGTTGATTAAGCCGACTGTCCAGTGCGCTGATTTTTTGCTGCAATACAGCCGGATCGCGCAAATCTTCGACAATTCCGGCCTGGCGTTCCCGCACCACGGCTTCGGCCGCACCGACCCGGCGTTCGGTTTCTTTTTTCGCTTGTTCTGCCAGTTCAGCCTGTTTGCCCACTTCAATCAACCGTTGCTGCTGCTGGCTGATTTTTTCGCGCAACGCGGCTGTTTCGGCGCTGGCAAGCGTCGCTTGCCGATACGCCTGCTCTGCCGCCGCCAGTTTAGCCGACAATGCCGCCGGTTCCCGTTCCAGCAGTCCTGCCAGTTCTTCGGCCAATAGTTTCACCGCAGTTAGCAGGCCGTCGCGTTCGACCTGCGCATCATATTCGACCTGACGCGCCTGCTCCTGCAATTGGCGGCTGTCCGCCAGCCGCTGGCGCTGCTCGCGCAACCCGGCCTGATCAGGCGCACCGTCCACCGGCGTGGCTTTGGCCGGATGCGCAGTCGAACCGCACACCGGACAAGCTGTTCCCTCCGCCAGATCGCCGGCTAGCAAGGCCGCTTGCGCCTGTTCCCATTTTTCCTGCAGTTCGCTCAGACGCAGCTGCTCCTGTTCGGCTTGCAACCGCAGCCCGGCAACAGCAGCCTGCGCTTGTGCCAGCCGCGCTTCGGCTGCAAGCAATGAGGCCTGCGCCTGATCATATTGCGCCCGCCGGTCGCAGGCCGTACGCCATTGGCGCAAAGCAGACTGGCTATTGCCCAATTCGGCGGCGCTACGGCTGGCCA
>JBGSKE010000279.1:0-8573 GCA_041741355.1 Negativicutes bacterium
GGCCAGTTCCAGCAAGGTCATGCCGGCGGCAATTTCTTTTACAGAGCCGTCTTTGAGTGTGATTTTTACATTATCCATAATTTCAAGCCTCCTATAGAATTCAATTTCAGATTCGCCGCGCATTCATGAAACGCAGCCATAATGTTATAACCAGAACAGGAAATAAAAAACTCCCATCCCCAAAAGGGACGAGAGTTCAGCTCGCGGTTCCACCCTAGTTGACGCAGCAAATGCATCCGGCTCCATTTCCTATTAACGGTGGTCAACCGGCAAACCCTACTTTCAAATCGTTCGGGCTTGCAGTTTGGAGGGGGTAACCGACAGGGATCGTTGACGCGCTTTCAGCCTGGGCGCATTCTCTCTGGATACGATACCGTTGTCAGTCGTGTCCGCCGCATTACCATTGGTCAGTATTCAACTTAATAAAAATTATAGGCCTTCCCTCGTAGAATGTCAAACAAACTGCTGTCAATTACGCGCGGCGCGACGTTCCTTCCGGCGGCATCAGGGTGGCAATCAGGCCTGCCATACTGGTTGGCCATACTGGCGGGCGGCTCAGCGTAGCCGGTCCCCCCTCGTCCATGTCGGACTGGGTCAGGAAACGGCCTTGCCGGATCGCAGCCCGGGCCCGACTTTCAATTTGCATTGCCGCCGCCGCTACTGCGAGATCCTGTGCAGAGGGATCCGCCGGCGCCAGTGCTGCCCGTTTGACGACTTCCATATTCTTTACGGTTTCCTCCGGCGTTTTGCCCTCCGGGGCCTGAATCGGCACTTCGCCGCCACTGATATACATTTTGCCATCCGGGCCTTTGGCGTACACATAACTTACCCCGCCGGCGAACGCGCCGCCGGCTGCCATGTGAGCCGCTTCATGGGTACGGATATTCTGTTCTGTCTGCTTCAGCCGGGTTACCGTACTTTGTATCCGCCAATCCTGCTGTTTTTTATTTGTCGGTTCCGGTTGCGACTGGCTTTTTTGCTCCGTTGCGGCTGCCTGCAATTTTTCAGGATTACTGCTGTTATCCGACAGCGCTTTGCCTTCAGCGGAAATCTCAACCTCATAGGCAGGACCCACATCAGGCAAATCAGTTACAACTGGCGCAGATTGCGGATTGTCAATAGATACAATCCCGCCGACACGTTGCGGGGCATTGATTGGCTTGGTATTGAGGGGCTGGGTTCCGTCCCTGGCTGCTGCAGATGCAGCAGTTGAGCGAATGGCGTTCACCAAGGCTCACTCCTCTAAAGCAACTAGATATATTAACCCTATGTTAATTATATACTACAAGAGTATTCTGTCAACTTGCTGTCGATGTAACCCGTCGGTGTAACAATCCCAATCCGGCAACCATCGCCAGAAAAAACAACCCGTTTGCTGTCATCGACCAAGCAACCGGGACTCCCGACCAGGAGGCGACGAGGAACAATGCAACGCCGATAAACATGAAACAATTTTCGGCAAAGTTCTGGATGGCCACTACCTTTCCCGTGCCGACCGTTCGTTCACCCACCCGCTGCAGCATGGTATTCAGCGGAATTACATAGATTCCGCCGAAACTGCCGGTAACCGTCTGTACCACCAAGGCGAGCGTGAGAAATGGCGACCAGGGCAGCATTATTAGTCCGAGCGCCATCAAAGCGCCAAAAATGATCACCCGCTCTGTTTTGCCCACCGGCGCCAGTCGTGGCGTGATAACAGCCCCGACAATCAGACCCGCACCGCTTAAGGTCACCATCAAGCCAATGGTGGTGGTGTCATGAATCCCAAAGGCCAGCGGCAACCAGGCAAAAACAGATAGCCGCAGCACCGAAGACGCCATCCAGAACCCACTGGTTCCCAGCAGCGAAAATCGCCCCTGCGGTTCATGCAATAAGGTTGCCAGGTCGCCGCGAAATCGCTGAAAGGCACTGCTGAATTTAATCGACGTATCGCCGATATTCACGGGTATCTTCAGACAAAGCGCCGTTGAGATTAGATATAAGCCTAGGCAAATTGCCAGAGCCAGGACAATCGAGTGATCCGCCAGCCAACCGCCAAATGCGGCGCCGGACAAGATCGCCAGAATCGTAAAACCCTCAACCTGCGAATTGGCCTTTAGCAATTGCGGATCGGTGTGGGTCAGTAACGGCAGGATGCCGTATTTTGCCGGGCTATAGATCACAGCGCCAATACCGACCACAGCATAGCCGACAGCAGGATCCCAGCCGGCCAACAATAAAAAAACACCGACGGTTTTGACTGCATTGCCCAAAATCAGGATATTGCGTTTGGCGTATCGGTCGGCCAGGCAGCCCACCCAGGGCGATAAAACGATATAAGACAATAAAAAAGTCGCCTGCACCAGTTGCAGGTACCAGCTGGGAAAGGTATCACGCAACAGGATGGCCTGGGCGACAAATAAGATCATGTTATCGACAAAGGCGGATAAAAACTGCGCCGCCAGCAAATAGACAATCGCCATTACGGTTTCACGCTAGCGATAGCTCGCTCGGCCTGCTGTTGCAACCCAAGATAGTCCGGTTTTCCCGAACCCAGCAGCGGCATTTTCTCAAGCTGGATAATCTCGGCGGGAACCAACAACCCACTATGCCCTTCCTGTAATAAATAATCGCGCAGTTGACTTCGCTGGGCCTGATGATTGGTTGTAAACAGCACTATTTTTTCTCCTTTGCGGCTATCTACCGCAGCCACCGCGACTTGAACCCCGCTGCCGAAACAGGCCAGCGCCGCTTCTTCCACTTGTTGCAAATTGATCATCTCACCGGCTATTTTAGCAAAGCGCTTCAACCGGGCAAGAATTGTAACAAACCCATCCGCATCGACCGATACGACATCGCCGGTCGCATACCACTCAGTAACCGGCAAAAAACCTTTTTCATACAAATGATAACCATCCATCAAATTCGGACCCCGAACCAGCAAATTTCCCCCGTTATCGATCCCCTCGACCGGCTCCAACCGCCAGTCGATGCCCGGCAAAAACCGCCCCACCGTGCCGGGACGGGTAGCCAGCGGCGTGTTGAGGCAAAGCACCGGTCCGGTTTCGGTAACCCCGTAGCCTTCCAGTAGCCTGATGCCAAATTTGTTCTGCCAAAGTTCACGAACGGCCGGGCGTAGCTTTTCCCCGCCGGCCAGTACATAGCGCATGCGATAAAAATCATAAGGATGCGCCATTTTGCCATAACCGACCAGAAATGTCGGTGTTCCCAACATCAGCGTGGCATTGAAATCATAAGCTAGTTCAGGAACAACCCGGTAGTGCAGCGGCGATGGATAAAGATACAGTTCGATGCCGCCCAAGATTGGCAGCATGGTTCCTGCCATCAGGCCAAAACTGTGAAACATCGGCAAAGCGTTCAACATCCGATCCGCCGGCGTATAATCAATTATGCTGCTTGCCTGGTCGATGTTGGCGAGAATCGCCTGGTGACTCAGCGCCACGCCTTTGGGCCGGCCTTCGGTTCCTGACGTGAACAATACCAAACGTGATTCAATCGTCGACTTGCCGCTGCTACCTCGCCAATGAGTACACAGCCCCTGCAATTTATCCAACAACGTTACCGTTGCCGCTACATCTTCCAGATAAATGATCCGGCTTGACAGCGCCAGTTGGCTAACCATCTCGTCCAAATCCGCCTTTTCAATAAATGCCCGCGAAGTCAGTACGGTTTTCACTTCGGCATTAACCGCGCTGTCCGCCACATTGCGACTACCGGTGGAAAAATTGAAGATGACTGGTGTTTTACCCAAGTAGAACAGGGCAAACAACACACTGACATGGGCTACCGCGTTGGGCAACAAAACTCCCGCACTACTCTCAGATGCCGGCAGTATCGCCCGCAATTTTTTCGCCAATACAAAAATTCCCACGAACAAAGTCCGGTAGGTTACCGATCGTGTTACGTCACGCACGATAACTGTCGACGAACCGTTTTGTCGGTCGGCTAGTTGTAAGCGGCGAAAAAAATCCATCGCCCCGTATTCCTGACGACGGGCCGCAAACATTGTTTGTTGCATGATATCCAGCAAATGATTGTTCAACGATTCCTTTTGGGCCTTAAAACTCAAGTTTTCATCAGGAGTCAACATTTTTGGTTCGCCGACATAAACCAGGATTGCCGGAAACCATTGCGATTTGAGCTTATCCGTGACATACGACAGCTTCGAATACTCCGGTCCGCGCAAAATGATCGGGAATATCTGTGCATCTGTTTTTCGCGCAACCATCGCGGCGCCAGTATACATTTTCATCAGGCCGCCTGTTGTGGAAATCCGCCCTTCGGGAAATAGCACAACCGGATTGCCGGCGCGAACAACACCGATAATTGTGCGCAAACTATAGGGGTTGCGATTGTCAATTTTGACGTGGCGGCGAAATCGCAAAGCAAAGGCGACCAACGGATTTGCGGCGATCTCGGAGTTCACAACAAACCAGACGGATGAAGGCAAAATCAAATACATTAGAATGGCATCCAGAAACGAAACGTGATTGGGCATGATGACACTGGGACCGCTAAATTTCAGGCGATCCTGATGGTACACCTTCAGATCGAACAACCAGCGAAATAGCCAGGTCAGTATACTTTTCATCCGGCAGTAAGCCCTCCGTCGACACTCCAGGCCGCTCCGGTGACAAATGCGGCGGCATCCGAGGCCAAAAACACGATCACCGCCGCCACTTCGTCGGCGGTAGCGATCCGTCCCAATGGGTACATGCCGGCCATTTCCCGCCGGTAGCGAACTGGGTCGGCTTCAGCGTCAACCTGTCGTTCCAGCATCGGCGTCTCAACATCGCCCGGACAGACACAATTCACCCGTACACCATGCGGCGCCAATTCCAACGCCAGAGCCTTGGTGAATAATGTCAAGCCGCCTTTTGAGGCGCAGTACGCCGTGCAAAGCACGTTACCGTTCAGTCCGGCGTCCGACGAGACATTCACGACTGAGCCATGGTTCTGCTTTAGCTGCGGCGTTGCCGCTTGCGTCAAAAAATAGGGTCCTTTTAGATTAATTGACATAATCCGATCAAATTCGGTTTCTGAAGTATCCAGCAGCGATTTTTCCAGATACTCGCCTGCAGAGTTTACCAGAACGTCCAGCCGGCCAAACTGGGCGATTGTTTGTTCTACCACCCGGCCGCAGTCGACGATTTTTGATACATCACCGGCAAAAAAGACCGGATCCTGCCCCATCCCTGACAAACTGACCATCGCATCTCTGCCGCGCTGCAAATCTCGACCGAGCAATGCAACCTGAGCGCCGGCTGCGATAAACTGCCGGGCTGCCGCCAAGCCGATCCCGGAAGTTCCGCCGCTGATTAGCACTACCTTTTCTAAAAAATCGAGTTGCATCGCGTTTTATCTCCCCTTTCCCGCTAGTGGCGCCATTCCATGCCGCCGTAAGAAGTCTACGGTCTGTTCATATATTTTCATCGATGCCGCACTGTCTTCCAGCAGATAATGGCTGGCGCCGTCAAATAAATGAATTTCAGCATCAACGCCGCGTTTTCGCAAGCTTTCAGCCAGCAGACCACTTTGTTGATAAGGGACAATTTCATCCTGGTAGCTATGGAAAAGCAATGTTGCCGGCAAGTTGTCCCGCACATGATAGACCATGGAGTGGTTCAAATACCGCAGTGGATCGCGACTAGGCAGGCCGAGTGCGATCAGCGCCCGATCCAGGCCGAATGGCGGCATAAACCCTTCGCGTTCAAAACGCCTGCGAAAATCAAACATATCTGTCGGCGGACCAAGTAGAATTACCGCTGCCAAACCGGGATCGCGCAACATCAGCAGTTCCAACAACAGCGCACTATAACTGCCGCCGAGCGCTGCAATTCTGCTGTTATCCAGCCCGTCTATCCCGTCGGATTTAACAACCGTCATCAATTGTTGCAACCGATCCACATCAGCGGTCAGATCGAGGCCATAAGCGGGTCCTACAGCCAGCACTGCATATCCGGCCTGCGCCAAGCCGATGCTGACGCACTCCCAAGTGTCCACCGGCCCGGGATAAACAGTCAATAAGACCGGCAACGGGTCATTCGCATTCTCTGTTGGTCGATACAAAAATACCAGTTCGGTAAAATCCTTTTGCGCAAAATGCAGTGTTTCCCGTCTGGAAGAACCGGCAACCGGGCTCTTGCAAACCAACTCCTGCGGGTCGGTCAGTTTGGGTTGGCCGAGTTGCGGCAACGGGCGGGCTGCTGTTTTAGTCAGGCTAAAAGAGGCTGTTGAAATTATTTGGGGCCTGACAGTCACGCCGCGCAAAATACCGCCGGACTGCGCCGAATCAAAGCCCGGGGCGCTGGCAGCAACTCGATAAAATCCAACCGGTATATCATCAATCCGGTAGTTTCCCTGTGCATCAGTCATCGCGGTATGTGTCTTGCCATCCCATTCGGCAATCAATACAACCGCCTGCGCTATCGGCCTGCCCATAATGTCGGCAACCCAACCGACGATACTGCCGGTATGGTTGCGCTGCGGCTCACCGACCAAATTCCACCAACTGCGGGTAACGTGATATTCCACGGTATTGCGCGCCGGCCAGACTGCAATATTGTCAGTAACGGCAAGCCAGAGCAACAGAGTAAGCAACAAAATTCCCAACCAGCGCAAAAATCGCATTATTACCGGTCACAACCCTCTCACCTAAACTACAGGTTCTTATCGCTACCTGAATTTGACACAACCGCGATAGAATCCTGCAATCTCATCTGTTATCAGTCATTTTGCCGGCTGTGTACAATAAATAGTAGGCTTACAATAAGTTTTTCAGACTTATTGTAGACAGTCCTTTTTCGCGTTTTTCTTTGTTACTCCCGATGGTACAGCGTTGATACGTATTTAGAACAAATCAACAAAAGGCACAGCATAGTTTGGGAATTGATGTTCCCATTGGTTTGCCGTACCTTTATTGCCTGCTATGTAACCTTTGGAACCCCATGATTTTGATTGACAATCCTGGTTAATAACTGCCAGGTCAAAGTGTGATCGCAACCGTAGTTAATCGGCATTTTAATCTCATCACACAAAACCGGGAATGAACCGGAGTAAATGAGATTCCTGCACCAGCAACATCATTCACAACACTGACGCCGCCCAGTTGAAGGCATTCTTGCCGGGGCGTGATCCGTCATTCTTTACCAGTTGGCCCCTTGCCTCGTTTGGTTTTTTTATTTTCGTACATTTCCTTGTCGGCTTTTTCCATAAGCTCGTCCATATCCATTCGATCATCTCTGGTGGATCTGGCAATTCCGACACTGAAAGAAATCGGATATTCTACGCTTCGCTTCGCATTGACACTGGTTTGGAATTCCTCAAGTCTAGCTAAAATTCCTTGCGCATCGTCGGCCGACTCGCGCAGCGCCAGTACGGCAAATTCGTCGCCGCCGATCCGTCCGATCACATCGGTCCTGCGAAAAACATCCTGCAAGATGCGGGAAATTTCTTTCAGTAAAAAATCTCCCTCCTGATGACCAAAATTGTCATTAACCCACTTCATATGGTCCGCATCGAGAAAAAACAAATTGGCTTCCATCCCCAGCCTTTCTGAAAGCGCCAACGTCTGTTCGGCGCGCAGTAAAAAACCTTGCCGATTGTATATCCCGGTAAGTTCATCCAGCATCGACAATTCATGGATTTGCTTTCGCATGCGATGCCTCTCCGCCGCATTGCGAAGCGCCTTCAACAATGTCTTGATTGACAGTTCCGGCAAAGACAGAACTTCCTGCACGCCCAGCGAAAAACACCCCGATTCCAGTTCCGCCGTAACCGTTCCGTCATGCAATAACAACAGGGGAAAATCCAGCGCGTGAGAACGGATGCTTTCGGCAAATTCGCGATTTACATTATATTCCGTGCTGATCATTGCAATGATGCGCCCTTGAGGCTTTTGCATCGCCAGCAGCCCTTGTTGCCAGCTTGCATGACAATGCAATCGCTCCGGCGGATAGCCTCCCTTGTGCAACATCGCTTCCACGAGCCGCAAACTCGTTTCATCATCCGTGAGCAGCAACACGTCCATAGTGGTATGCATTAATTTTCCGCCTTTCATCAGACTCTCCGGATAATCCTCAAACCCTGCGGGTGAAAGCCGAAAACCCCCAGTTCAAAACAGCTGCAAATCCAGCTTCTTTACGTGGCAATAGCCAATTTCAAACATTTCTTGCGCCTTGCTGGTATCAAAAATATTGTAACCGGCCAATTCTTCTAGCCGAATAATCAGGGAACACATTTTTTGCCGTTCTGCCAAAAAGCACCCCACACTCATTTGAAACGTCCGTGCGATAGTTTCCTGCAACCCTGTTACTGCACTTACCTTTTCCACCGGTAAAATATCCACGGCAATAATTTTTTCACATTGCCCAATCAAAGGCTTTACCGGAACATTGTCGAGCAGTCCCCCGTCAACATACCATTGATTATTGATTTCGACCGGCGAAAACAAAATGGGAATCGAAGCAGACGCCTGCACCGCCTTGGCAACATTACCCGCCGCCAGATATTCCACACCGCCACTTAATAGATTGGCAACCGTTACGTAAAGCGGCCAGCGCAGTTGATCAAAA
>JBGSKE010000280.1:0-13137 GCA_041741355.1 Negativicutes bacterium
TTGTTGCATCAGCGATTTTTTTCTAATCGTAGGAGGAATATGATGAACGTAATTGATGAACTTTTGTCAGGCATAACAATTCCGTCGCTGGCAAAAGCACGGCAAACTTTTGCCAGGCCCATTTTGCCGGATGTTACGGCCGTAGTTCGCCAGGAAATCCAGAAACCAGGCCTGCTTGACAAAGTAAGGCCGGGAGACCGGGTGGCGATTGCGGTTGGCAGTCGAGGAATTGCCAATTTGAGCTTGATTATTGCCACGATTGTCGAATGCTTGAAAAGTGTGGGGGCAGAACCGTTCATCGTCCCGGCCATGGGCAGCCACGGCGGGGCGAGCGCGGCAGGACAGACAGCGGTGCTGGCGGATTACGGCGTCACGCCCGCAATGGTCGGCGCGCCGGTCATTTCCTCGCTGGACGTGACCAATCTGGGCTCAGCGGCAGAACCCGTGTATTTTGACAAGCAGGCCCTCGCTGCCGAACATACGATGGCAGTGGGGCGAGTCAAGCTGCATCCGGCATTTCGCGGCGACTATGAAAGCGGCCTGGTCAAAATGATCGCGATTGGTTTGGGTAAACAGAAGGGCGCCGAGCTGTGCCACGGTTTCGGCATCGAAAATATGGCGTTTCATATTGAACGGCTCGCCCGGATTTCGTTGAGCCGGGCCAACATTTTGTGCGGCGTGGCGCTGTTGGAAAATGCCTATGACGAAACCTGTCAAGTCTTGGCGCTGCCGGCCGCGGAGATTCTTGCCACTGAACCGGGTTTATTGCTGGCAGCCAAACAATACATGCCGCAAATTTATTTTCCTCAAGTCGATGTGCTAATTATTGACGAGATGGGGAAAAACATCAGCGGAACCGGGATGGACCCCAATATTATCGAGCGCTATACCACGCCGACTATCGCCAATACGAATAAATTTCAGCGAATCGTGGTGCGGGACCTGACTGCGGAAAGTCACGGCAATTTCAACGGGGCCGGTCTGGCCGATATTTGCACACGCAGAGTATTTGATAAAATGAACTTTGCCGCAACCTATCCCAATCAGCTGACATCTCGGGTCGTTGCTTCGGCAAGGATTCCGATGGTGATGGAAAACGACCGTCAGGCGATTCTGGCGGCAATCAAAACCTGCTGCGGAATTGATCAAGCCAATTTGCGCATGGTGAGGATAAAGAACACGATGGAATTGGCAGAGATCATGATTTCGCCGGCATTATTAGCGGAAGCCGTCAACCACCCACTTGTGGAAATCTTCGACAGTCCGCAAGAGTTAGCGTTCGACGCCACAGGGAACTTGATCGATCAATGAAATACTGCGCGATGACCATACCGTCATTCTGGTGTATAATTCAATATAATATCAATTGAGGACGGGTCGCATGATGCAGATAAAGAAAAAGAAGCTGTATGAAGAAGTCATCATCGGCATCGAAGAAATGTTAAAGTCGAACAAGATGCAACCCGGCGACAGACTGCAATCGGAAAAGGAGCTGTCGCTCTATTTCGGCGTTAGCAAAACTGCGGTGCGTGAAGCGTTAAGCGCCCTGCAAACAGCTGGGTTGATCGAAGTGAAACATGGTTCAGGCATTTTTGTGCGTGATGTGAATGATAAATTGACCAATCCCTTGACGATGAAACTGCTGACCAACCGCGAAAATATGTTGCAAATCATGGAATTGCGCAAAGGGTTGGAACCGGAAGGCGCCTATCTGGCTGCCCGGCGGGCCGACCGCACTGATGTTTCGCAAATCAAAGCCTGCTTGCTAACGATGGCGGAGGCGATCGAGCGGGGAGAAAGCACTTCGCACAGCGATTTGGCGTTTCATCGGGCATTGATCAAAGCGACGCATAATCCGGCCTATTGCAATGTGCATGACACGATCGCCGCTGTATTTAATGAAGGTATGCAGTCAAGCCCGGATTCGATTTATCTATTGGAAGGGCAACGCATGACTGTGCTGGAAGATCATCGACTGATTTATGACGCAATCAAAAAGAAGCAACCGGAAAAAGCGCGAGACTTAATGCGCCGGCATCTGGAAAAAATCGAGGAACATTTGTATCGACTGCCAAACTGAAAAATTAAACCGAGTCTCGTATCGCCAGATAGAAGTCGCCATGATTTTTGTCTGGTTTTTTTATAATCAAGATTCAGTGGAGCAGGAGTAATGCGGCACAGGCGGGAATATTTGATAAATAATATTTATGTCAGTTGCAGTGCACGATGTTGGCAAGTAGGAGTAGACAGTATTGAATATGAATTTTAATTCTCGCGATGAAGCTTTCAACAATATGAATCCCCATCCGCTACGAACAGCGCTGAAAATCGCGCTGGGCTACGCTGTGGTTGGCTGGATCTGGATTTTGACATCCGACCGGATCGTGGCGATGCTGACGCAAGATCCAGAAACGATGGTGGTCCTCAACAGCGCCAAAGGGTCTGCCTTTATTCTGGTAACGGCCAGTATTTTGTTTGCGCTGGTGTATGCGCAACTGCAACAGGTCCAGAACGCCCAAAATTTATACATGACCGGTGTGCAGGAACTCGAAAGCGCGCATGAAGAGCTGACGGCGTCGGATGAAGAACTGCGCCAGCAGTTTGATGAGCTAACAAACCAGAGTATTTTGCTTGATGCGAAAGACAAAGAATTATGGGCGTTGTTTGAAAATATGCATGATGCGTTTGCTTTGCATGAAATCATCTGTGACGAACAAGGCGCAGCCGTGGATTATAAATTTATTGCCGTCAATCCAGCCTATGAACGGATGATGGGAATGCGCAGCGAACAGCTGTTGGGGCGGCGAGTACTGGAACTGTTTCCCGAGATTGGTCAGCACTGGATTACGCTTTGCGGTGAAGTCGCTTTGCACGGCGACAGGCGCAGCATCAGGCGGTATTCCAAAGTAATAGACCGGCACCTATCGATGTCGCTCTATAGTCCGGTAGTCGGTCGGTTCGCGATTTTGGCGATGGATATTACTGACGAAAAGCAGCATGCCCAGACGGTGGAAAGGCTGGCCTATTATGATGTCCTGACCGGGTTGCCGAATCGCGCTCATTTGACGAATGTTTTGCGCCGCGCATTAGAAGAACAGACCGCAGTGTTTTGCTGCGGCGCATTATTGTATATTGACATGGATGACCTGAAAATGGTTAACGATTCCTACGGGCATAGCTACGGCGATGCAATCCTGATTACGGCGGCAATGCACATGGTAAGTTTGGCCGACCCCGGTTCGTTGGTGGCCCGGGTCGGCGGCGATGAATTCATCATCTGGATTCCCGGCGCCAAAGAGCAGGCGCCGATCGAAACGTTTGCCCGGGAACTCGTCGATACCTTGAGCCGGGAATATGAAGTCAGGGAGATGGCATTCCATTCTTCCGCCAGTATTGGCATCGCAATTTTCCCTCAGCATGGCCGCAATACCGAAGAAATACTCAAAAATGCCGATATTGCTTTATACGAGGCCAAGCGTAGCGGTAAACGCTGCTGGCGGTTCTTTGAGCAATCCATGCAGGATGAAGCCTATGAACAGATGCAATTGCTCAACGGCTTACGCAATGCGATAGGCAATAATGAATTATCGGTTCATTATCAGCCGCAGATTGCAATGGGCGAGTTTCATGTGGTAGCATTTGAAGCTTTATTGCGTTGGCGTAGCCCGAAACACGGCAATGTGTCGCCGGCGCTGTTCATTCCGCTGGCGGAAAAAAGTCATTTGATTAATGAAATCGGCGCCTGGATCATGCGAGAATCTTGCCTGTTTTGTCGGCGCATGATTGATGCCGGACATATTCAGGTCAGGGTTGCTGTAAATGTCTCGCCACGGCAATTGGTGGCCGCAGACTTCATTGAGATCGTACAAACAGCGATGGATCAGGCGCAAATCGAATCGCGTCATTTGGAAGTGGAGATTACAGAAAGCGTCTTTATCGAAACGATGGCTGATAGTGTCGAAAAGTTGTTGCTGCTGAAAAAAATGGGCGTGCATGTGACCTTGGATGATTTTGGCACCGGTTATTCCTCGTTAACCTATCTACGGAATTTGCCGGTAGAAACGTTAAAAATTGACAAGAGTTTTATTGATTTGATTGCCAAAGATGCAGTCCACGCCGCATTGATTGCTTCCATCATTGACATGTCGCATGTGCTGGGCTTGTCGGTGGTTGCCGAAGGGGTAGAAACCGTGGAACAACTGCAGCGCCTACTCGACTGCCGTTGTGATATGTTTCAGGGCTATATTGCCAGCAAACCTTTACCGGAGCAGGATGCGGCAATATTACTGCAACAGATGCCTGTCGCCGGAGAGTTGCGACGTAAATTGGGGATTTCTTGATTGCGGTTTTCATTCTGTCGGCATACAATAGCTATGTTTGATTCGCGTGAATCACGATAAAATTTTTGATGCAAGGGGAAGCACAATTTTGTTTTTGTCAGAACAATCTAAGGAATTGGCCGTTATTGCAACTGCCGCATTGCCGATCATCGAGTTGCGGGGGGCAATTCCATTTGGTATTGCCATCGGCTTGACGCCGACTTACACTTTTCTATTGAGTTTGTTTGGCAGTATGATTCCGGTGCCGCTATTGATCTGGCTGATTCGTCCTGTATTTGCCTATATGCGGCGAACGGAATTCTTGGGCAGGATCGTTGACAAGATCTGCTCCCGCTCGCTGGCCAAGAGCGATTCGGTGCAAAAGTATGGCTTTTGGGGTCTAGTCATTTTTGTTGGCATTCCGCTGCCGGGGACTGGAGTCTGGTCAGGCGCCTTGGTGGCTACGCTACTGGAAATTCCTGTAAAATCTGCGTTGCCGGCTATATTTATTGGTAATTTATTGGCGGGCCTGGCTGTAATGATTCTAAGCTACGGCGCTTTTTCGCTGGTAAATTAGCATGGATGCACATCGCCAAAAAGTTCACGGCATATTTTCCCGCATTGCCGGCAAATATGATCTGATGAATACGATTCTGAGTTTTAACCTTGATAAGCAATGGCGTAGCCGAACGTTGGAAGTTGCAGCGCCAATTGCTACGGAGCAGTGGCTTGATGTATGTTGCGGAACAGGAAAGCTAACGCTGGAAATCCGTCGCCTGCTGGGAACAGAGGGGGAAGTGACCGGTTTGGATTTCACGGCGGCAATGTTGGCGGTGGCGCGACAGGCCGAGGCCAAGGCGACTTTGCCTGCGCAGATAAATTGGTTGGAAGCTGATGCGCTGTCTTTACCGTTTGCAGATGGTAGCTTCGACGGAGTTACGATCGGTTTTGGTTTACGAAACCTGCCGGATATTGACCAAGGCTTGCGTGAAATGCGACGGGTGCTCAAACCGGGCGGCCGCTTGGTTTGTCTGGAATTATCCCACCCTGTTTGGCCGGTTTTTCGCCACGGCCACAAACTGTTTGTTCGCTTTGCCGTTCCGTTTATTGGCAATCTGAGTCGGCGCGGCGAAAGCAACTATCAATGGTTGTCCGAATCGCTAGGGCGATTTCCCGGAGCAGAGGAATTGGCAGACCGAATGCGGCTGGCGGGGCTGAGCAGACTGGAATTTTATCGGCTTAGTGGCGGTATTGCGGCAATTCATAAGGGATTGCGGTAAATGTAACCGAACTTGAATGGCACTGCTTGCAGCACATTGTTTAAGAACGCGCTATTGTGCCGACTGCTCGCTTAGTTGTATAATAATGCTAATATAGAAAATTTGAATATTGGGCAAACCCGTCGAAAGGCGGCGACGCAAAACCTTGGGTCTAACAGCATTGGCTTATGATTGCCAAGTCGCCTTGATCATTGGATTGAACAGCTTTGCTATTCAATCCAATGATGCAATTGGTGAAGGTGACGGGTACAAACCAGTCACTTTTTTCATGCAAAAACTTAAGTATTTTTATTAATTACCACTGAATATTTGCGGGGAATTTGGCAAACGCAACGATTGCCAATAATAGTAGGGAGGGGTTTGTTTGTCTAGCATCCGTAATAAGTTGGTACTGTTTGTGGCATTGTTGTTAATTCTTGCCGTGGCTGCAGCGAGTGTGGCGAATTTTTACATGTTGCGCAAGGAATTACTGGTTGAAACCGGCGATCGGTTAAAGAACGATGCGGCGGTTCATGCCGGCGATTTGGGCAATTGGTTGGAGGTCAGAACTGCCGAGGTTGAGATGCTGGCCAATATGCCTTTGATTGTGGAAAATAACCGAGAACGCGTAATTCCATACTTGGCTGCAGAAATTAAACGAAAGCCAGGTTATCTGCGATTTTTTGTTGTAGCAACAAATGGTGATGCTTATTATTCCAATAATTCTACTTCCAATCTTAAAGATCGTGCTTATGTGAAGTCTGTCCTTGCGACCGGCAAGCCAATCGTAGCTGATCCGGTAATTTCCAGAGTTGATAATAAAGCCGTCATTGTGATAGCGGCTCCGATATTTCGCAATGGCAAAGTCGATGGAGTGATGGGTTCGACGATTACGATTGATGATTTGTCGGCGAAGGTCGGCAAAATCAAGCAAGGGAATACCGGCTATTCTTTTATTCTGCAAAAAGATGGCTTGGCAATTGCCCATCCCGATGCAAAAATGGCAATGAAAATGAATTTTCTCAAAGATGCTAACATCCCCGCTGAATTGAAAGAGATGGCAACGCGGATGGCGAAAAAGGAAACCGGCATCACTGTTTATACTTTTAATGGAATCAACCGCTACGCTGGTTTTGCGCCAATCCCCGGTACTGATTGGAGTATTGGGTCCAACGTTCCGGTTAGTGAAGTGACTGGGATTTTGGCAGTGCTGATCAAATCGTCGATCTGGAGTGGGTTGGCTGCGTTATTGATTGCATCGTTTCTGGTGTTTTGGTTTGCGACTCGCTTTGCCCGGCCGATTAGCCAGGTTTCGGCAATGGCAATGCAGATTGCCGGCGGCGATCTGCGGGTAAAACCGCTGGCACTCAATTCCAGTGATGAAATCGGCAAAATGGCCGGTGCGATGGACCAAATGGCAGCAAGTCTGAATCAGCTTGTGCGTAAAGTATCCTCTGCCGCCGAGCAGCTGGCGGCTTCATCGGAACAGTTGACAGCCAGCGCCCAGCAATCTGCCGATGCTGCGAATATGGTGGCCGGAACGGTGATGCAAATGGCCGAGGGAGCTGCGCAACAGAATGAATCGGTTGCTGATGCAGCGGCAATTGTGCAGCAAATGACCGTTTCGCTGGATGGGGTGGCGGCTACGGCGGGAAGCCTGGCGCAATTGGCAACGCAGTCGGCTACGCATACTGATACGGGACGAAAAGGAATTGAAAATGCGGTGGCCCAAATGGGCGAGGTAGGCCAGGGAACTGCGGCCACTGCTAATTCGGTATTAGAATTGCAATCCAGTTCGCAAAAAATTGCTGAGATTGTCGGCTTGATTTCCGGCATTGCCGGTCAAACCAATTTGCTCGCTCTAAATGCTGCGATAGAAGCGGCTAGAGCCGGCGAGGCCGGTCGCGGCTTTGCCGTGGTGGCGGAAGAAGTACGCAAACTGGCAGAACAAACGGAGACGGCAGCGCAACAAATTACATCACTGATTCGCGAGAATGATGAAAGCATCCAGAGCACGGTTGGCCGGATGCAACAAGCTAAAGGCGATGTCGAATCCGGCGTCAAATTGGTCAATGCTGCCGGACAGGGATTCGAATCCATTGCTGAAATGGTTAATAACCTTTCGACGCGAATTGTGGAAGTATCTACGACAGTGCGTGAAGTTGCCCAGGGTAGCCGCAAAATCAAAGAATCGGTTGGCCAAATCGAAACGGTCAGTCAAAAAACAGCGGCGGATGCCCAAGGGATTTCAGCCGCTACCGAAGAGCAATCGGCCTCGATGGAAGAGATTGCTTCTTCGAGTCAAGCCTTGGCCCAACTTGCCGGCGATCTGCAAGCTGTCATCAATCAGTTCCGCGTCTAAGCCTGTTTTTCCAAGCGTGATAGTCCAACTTTTGCCCCCCAAAAAACCGCAAAGCGATTTTTTGGGGGGTTATTGCAGGAATTTGTAGTAGCCTGGACGAAAGAAAGACAAATAACAGGAGGGGATTATGATATGAAAGTCATTCAGGTAAATAAACCAGGTGAGATAGCAATCGTTGAAAAGCCAATGCCCGAGGAACCGGGAACCGGAGAAGTATTGGTGCAGATCAAGGCAGCCGGTATTTGCGGTTCTGATGTGCATATCTTTCACGGCAAGAACCCATTTGCCACTTATCCGCGGATTTTAGGCCATGAAGCAGCCGGCGAGGTTATCAAAATCGGCGCCGGGGTGTCCAATGTTAAAATAGGCGATCATGTTGCGATTGACAATGTGTTTTCGTGCGGCAAGTGCTATGCATGCCGCATCGGGCGCGCCAATGTCTGCAGCAGCGTAAAAGTCCTGGGGGTTCACATTGACGGGATATTCAGTGAATATGTCAACCTGCCGGCCGATCATCTTTATGTCGTTCCGGCTGATTTAGCATGGGAGATGGCTGCAACGCTTGAACCTTATGCAATTGCCGCCGAAGCGATGGACCGCGGGGCGGTGGAAGCCCGCGACTCTGTTTTGATATGCGGCGCCGGGCCGATAGGATTGGTTATTCTGCAGGCTTGCAAGAGTATCGGCGCCAAGGTGATTATCATGGATGTTGTTGATTCCCGCTTGGCAAAGGCAATGGCAATGGGCGCGGACGCGGTGGTGAATACAAAAAAACAAGACTTGGAGCAAGCGGTGATGGAGTTTACCGCCGGAGAGGGCATTAACGTGGCGATGGAAGCGACCGGCGTGATTCCGGTATTGGAATTGATCATTGCCAAGCTGATGTCGCCGGCTGGCAAGGTCGTCGTACTCGGTTTTCCGGTTGAACCGGCGAAAATTGCACCTGCCGACATCATGAAACGCGAACTGGATATCAAAGGGTCCCGTTTGAATAACAAAAAGTTCCCGGAAGTCATTCAATGGCTGGCGGAAAAACGAATTGAGCCTGCGGGGCTGGTGTCCCATGTCATGCCCTATGCTGATGTCGAGCGCGGCATGGACTTGTTTTCCAACCACCCGGAAGAAGTATGCAAAATTATTTTGACGTTTGACGAAAAATAGCTCGAACTTTTGAACAGGTGGTGAACGGGAAATCTTGAGCCGGGAACTGGCGGAAAAAATTCTCGGGGCGGTCGGTGGCCGCCCCAATGTTTTACAAAGTTCAACTTGCATGACGCGGCTGCGCCTAACGCTACAGGATGCAACGCTAGCTGACCCGGTCGGCGTCAAGGGCCTAACCGGCGTATTGGGAGTAGTCAGCGTGGGAAATCAGTTGCAAGTTGTCTTGGGGCCAGGCAAGGTGCAGCCGGTTGCCGACGAATTGGCAAAAATGTTCGCGGCAACGCCGCTGCGGGCTGAGATTGGCCAAGCGACTGAATTGAAGGCGGCGTTGGCAAAGCAGAACAGGACTCCATTCAAACAGTTTTTGGGCCGGATATCTGCTATTTTTGTTCCACTAATCCCGGTGGTTGTAGCGTCCGGCATGATTGCCGGACTGACCAACGTGGCGATTCGACTGGGAGCGGACGTGCAAAACCCCGTAGTTCAAATCCTTAATGTCGTGGGTTGGGGACTGTTTGCCTATTTGCCGATTTTCGTCGGTTTTCAGACGGCCAAGGAATTTGGCGGGACGCCGGCCTTGGGAGGGTTGGCGGGAGCTTTATTGATTAATCCGGCAATCGCGGCAATTCAAATAGACGGCCTTGCCTTAATGCCGGGACGCGGCGGCGTTATTGGCGTTCTGTTAGTCGCAGGTTTTATGGCTTGGCTGGAACAACGGATTCGTCGCTTTGTGCCGCAGCCAGTCGATATTATTGTCACGCCGACGCTAACCCTGCTTGTCGGCGGATTGTTGACCTATTATTTATTGCAGCCAGTCAGCGGCGTGTTGTCGGACGCGGTTGTGGAATTATTCCGCCATGCTTTGTTAACCGGCGGATTCGTAGCGGGAGCGGTTTTAGCTGCTAGTTTCCTGCCCTTGGTGATGACAGGATTGCATCAGGGATTGACGCCGGTCCATATGGAATTTCTCAACACGCTGCGCGTCAACCCATTGCTGCCAATCGTGGCAATGGCAGGCGCCGGTCAAGTGGGAGCTGCCGTGGCTGTGTTATTGAAAACCCAAAATAAACGGTTGCGGGAAATTATCAAAGGAGCTTTGCCGGTTGGCTTACTGGGAATCGGCGAACCGCTGATTTTTGGCGTTACTTTGCCGCTCGGCAAGCCTTTTGTCACCGCTTGCGCCGGTGCTGCTGTCGGTGGTGCTTTTCAGGCTGCAATGCAAGTTCAATCGATTGCTATGGGTGTTTCCGGCTTACCGTTGGCATTTCTAATTCGGACGGATCAAGTTTTATTTTATTTATCAGGATTGCTGTTTGCTTATGCTGGGGGATTTTTGATTACATGGTTTGTTGGCTTCGATGATCCGCCGGAAGAAAACCCTGTGCAGGAGGCTCCATAGATGAGTGAACTGGGGATTTCTGTTTTCTGCGGTCTAAATCAGACGGTGGAGCAAAATATTAATTATTTGCAACTCGCCAGACAATGCGGCTATAGCAAGCTTTTTACATCTCTGCATATCCCGGAAAGCGATAGTGAATCGCTGGTTCTTGACGCGCGCAGGATTTTATTATGCGCTGCCGAACTGGGATTTAGCGTGACAGCCGATATTTCGCCGCAAACCTGGAGCCGGTTTGCAATCGACCCTGGACAGCTAAAAAAAATCGGGGTTTCAACAGCCAGGATCGACTACGGAATCAGCGCTGCCCAGATGTTGGATTTGGCTCGCACTACAGCGGTGGCAATCGAAATCAACGCCAGCACACTTTCGGAGCCGATGTTGCTGCAATTGTTGGCTGCCGGCCTGAAGGCCAATCAGTTAACCGCTTGCCATAATTATTACCCGCGCCCGGAGACCGGCTTGTCTTATTCATTGTTTGCCGAACGATCCCGACTGTTTTCAGTCCGGGGAATTCCGGTTACTGCTTTCATTCCCGGATTGAAGAACCCGCGGGGACCAATTTTTGCCGGTTTACCGACAGTAGAAGCGCACCGGAACATGTGTTCTGTTGATGCGGCCAGGCAGCTGTGGGCATCCGGCAGCGTTGAAAACATTCTCTGGGGGGACCCCTTGGTTGCCGAAACAGATTTACGCGCCGTGTCCCGGTTGGCAAAACCGACAGGGGACCCGCTCGTGTTACGGTTGATTGCGGAAAATATTGGCGCTGCCGAAGCGGAGCTGCTCTGGGTGCCTGTTCATACCAACCGTTTGGACGCTGCGGCAATGGTCATACGATCGCAGGAGTCGCGCAATCATTGTCGGCAAACGATCATTCCCCAGGGGATTCGCAAGCGGCAACGGGGCGATGTGACGCTGGACAATCAGAACTATGGCAGATATATGGGAGAGTTGCAGATTGTGCTGCAAGAACTGCCGGCAGACGAGCGCGTCAATGTAATCGGCCGGGTTGTGGCTGCCGATCTTTGCTTGCTGGATTGTGTAAGTGCCGGCGGAAGTTTTTGTTTTAGGGGGGAAAACCATGAATCTGGATCGTTTGTTGACGGAGAGGCGCAACCCTGACACAAAGAACATCGATATGCTAAGTACGTTGGAGATTGTTGCCGCAATTCAGCGGGAAGATGAAAAAGTCGCTGCAGCAGTTCGCGCTGTATTGCCAGAAGTTGCGCAGGCCGTTGATTTGATTGTCGCTGCGATGAAGCGCGGCGGGCGGCTGTTTTATCTTGGCGCGGGAACTAGCGGCAGACTCGGCGTATTGGATGCGGCTGAATGTCCGCCAACTTTCAATACCGAACCGGAATTGGTACAGGCGGTCATTGCCGGCGGCGCCGATGCTATATTTAAGGCCGTGGAAGGGGCCGAGGACGATTGGGGTCAAGCGGAGATTGACTTGCAGGCGCGCGGCTTGCAGTCGATTGACGTGGTTGTTGGCTTGAGTGCAAGCGGACGCACGCCCTATGTGATCGGCGGTCTGCGTTATGCCGAAAAATTGGGTTGCGCTCGTGTAGCGGTTGTTTGCGTCGCGGATGCAGAAATGTCCGCTAATACGCAACTGACAATCGCCGCTGTTCCAGGACCCGAAGTGATTGCCGGCTCTACCCGGATGAAGGCTGGGACTGCGCAAAAAATGGTGCTGAATATGTTATCGACGGCCTCGATGATCAAACTGGGCAAGACCTATGGCAATCTAATGGTTGATGTACGAGCCACCAACGCCAAATTGACGGCGCGAGTGCAACGCATGGTGAAAGATGTGACTGGCGCAACGGAAATCGAAGTTGCCGCGGCGCTGGAAAAAGCAGCCGGTTCCGCCAAAACCGCGATTGTCATACTCTTGGGGCATCTTACGGCGCAGCAAGCTAGCCGGCTGCTGGAACTGTCGCGCGGTTCGGTTCGTCATGCTTTACTTCTACTGGAGAGTAACAGCGATCATTCGGCAAGAGACACCGAACATGAAGCGTGAAAATTGCTCAACAGAAATTCTCTTAACCAACGCGCGATTGATTTTGCCTGATCGAGAATTAAATCAGGCTTGTCTTACATTTAGCGGCGGGGGGATAACCGGAATTTACCCGGCAGAAGAGTTGGCATTAATCAAACATGACGAAGAGTGTCATGATATTGAAGTTCTAGATGTTCAGGGTGATTATATTACGCCGGGTCTGATTGATTTGCATGTGCATGGTTGCGCCGGCGCAGATGTGATGGACGCGGATGAGTCGGCGTTGGCAAGGATGGCAACTGCTTTGTTGCAACAAGGGACAACGGCGTTTTTCGCCACAACAATGACTGCGCCGCCGGAGCAAATTGCTGCAGTGATCGCCGGGACCGTGCCGCAATCAGCAGAGACCTGTGCCGCAGAATTATTGGGCTTTCATCTGGAAGGTCCCTGTTTGTCGCCGCGGTATCGCGGAGCGCAAAAATTGACAACCACATTGGCGCCTGTGATGCCGATCAATGCAAAAGTCAAGCTGATCACCCTGGCGCCGGAACTGGCCGAAGCCGAACCGTATTTCACTTTGGCTCAAAATCATGACCTGATTTTGTCAGCCGGTCATTCGGCGGCCTCCTACGAACAGA
>JBGSKE010000281.1:0-5446 GCA_041741355.1 Negativicutes bacterium
GAAAAATACTCGTGCCATCCATGGCGAAAAAACGTCGCAAAGTTATGACAACAAATCCGCCGATCAGCCCGCCGCCTGTCGGCAGTTGCTGCGGCAGAATTTCCTGCCCGGCAACGGTGCTGAAATGATGGATCAGTGCCAGTACGGACACGTAAGTCAATAGATAACCAAGAAATCTGCGCGAGTAGATGATATGCGAATGAGCGGTGACGTAACGCAAACCAATGATGAAAAGAATAATGGCAACGCCGGCCGCGCCGACGCCAAACCCATAGCGGGTCACTTTGGCGACGAAGTAGCCGACCCGACCCACGCTGTAGTCCAACAAACCTGCGACCAGCAATAGCGACAGGGCTATCACCATTACGCCAATGATTTCAAAATTAACCCCCGAAGGGGTTTTAGATTGGTTTTTCGGCAATAAAGTTCACCTCTATGCAGTTTTTCTACGTCAAACCCTGAACTCCTGCCAACGTAAAAAGAACCGAGACATTGTCCCGGTTCATACCTCAAGGATGATGGGCATGATCATCGGTCTCCGACGGGTTTTTTCGTATAAAAACTTGCCCAGAATGTCGCGGACGCTGTTTTTAATCGTACCCCAGTCGGTCGTGCCATTCGCCTCGCACCGGTCAAGCGCTTCCTGGATTTTTCGTCTGGCATCTTCCATTAGCTGTTCCGATTCGCGAACATAGACAAAACCACGCGAGACGATTTCCGGGCCGGAAACCACACAGCCACTCTCTTTATCCATGGCAATCACGGCGATCAGGATCCCGTCCTGGGAAAGCTGACGCCGGTCACGCATTACGATGTTGCCGATATCACCGACTCCCAGACCGTCAACCAAGACGATTCCGGCTGTAACCTTGCCGTTAACGGCGCCGGTTTCTTCGGTAAACTCAAGCACAGACCCGTTGTCAGCAATAAAAACGTTCGATTTGGGAATGCCAATCTCCAAGGCAAGTTTCGCATGCACTTTGAGCATGCGGTATTCACCGTGCACCGGGATAAAGAATTTCGGTCGGACCAGATTGAGCATTAATTTCAATTCTTCCTGGCTGCCATGTCCCGAGACATGGATGCCGGAAGCGGATTCGTAAATCACGTCGGCCCCCTGTTTGAAAAGGAAGTCCACTGTGCGAGCGACTAACTTTTCATTGCCGGGAATCGGCGTGGCCGAAATCAGGACGGTGTCGCCGGGGACGATTTCCACCTTGCGGTGATCGGACATCGCCATGCGGGTCAGAGCCGACATTGGTTCTCCTTGGCTGCCGGTGGTAAGAATCACCAATTGGTTAGGCGGATAATTGTTGATTTCGGAAATGTCGATCAGTAATCCGTCGACAACTTTCAGGTAGCCCAATTCGATGGCAATGCCGACCACGTTGACCATGCTGCGGCCAATAACGGCAACCTTGCGACCGTATTTCAGCGCAGAGTCGATCGCTTGCTGCAGTCGATGCACATTGGACGAAAAACTGGCAATAATAATCCGGTTTTGCGCCGACCGAAATCGCTCATCAAACGCCGCGCCGACCGAACGCTCGCTTTTGGTAAAGCCGGGCCGTTCAGCATTCGTGCTGTCGGACAGCATGACTAAAACGCCTTCATCGCCCAGTTCAGCAAATTTGTTGAACCCTGTTACCTGGCCATCAACCGGAGTGTGGTCAATTTTGAAATCACCGGTATGCAATACCGTTCCTACCGGCGTTCTCATGTAGATGGCCACTGCATCGGCAATACTGTGATTGACGCGAATGAAGCCCAGCGTGAACGGACCGACTTCGATTTCATCGCCGGGTTTGATTGGATGAAGATCGGCTGAAGAAATGCCTTTTTCCTTCAGTTTCCCCTGCATGATCCCGAGCGCGAGCGGCGTTCCGTAGACTGGAACCTCCAACTCTTTCAGGACATACGGCAAAGCGCCGATATGGTCCTCATGACCATGGGTGATAAAAATCGCCCGCACTTTGTCCTTATTGTCAACCAGATAGGAAAAATCAGGAATGACCAGATCAATTCCCAGCATGTCGTCTTCCGGGAACATCAATCCGGCATCGATCACCACGATATCGTCGCCATAACGGAACACCGTCATGTTCTTGCCGATTTCGCCCAAACCACCCAAGGGAATGATTTGCAACTTATTCATTTGTTTGCTCAAGCTTTCACCTCCGTAAAATATAATGCCGCGCACTGCATTCAGTCTATTATAGCGTAAAAATCCGATTCCAACAATCATTCGCCGGATTCATAACCATTACACGATAGCTTAACAGAGAAGCTGGCCGGTATTTTACCGGATCACTTCCCTGTCATCAGCCTGTGCTAGTTAGGTTATACCGTGACGCCGTTTTTGAAGATGGCCACTTCACGAAAGCCCAACTTTTCCGATTGCGTTTGTTTGCCTGAGGCGACGGTCATGACGAAATCCAGCAGTTCATTTGCCAGGCTTTCCAACTGTCCTTCGCTCAGTACCCGCCCTGCGTCAAAATCTAGCCAGTTACTTTTCCGCTGAAACAGGTCGCTGTTGGTGGCGATCTTCACAGTTGGCGCCATCGTGCCGAGCGGTGTTCCGCGTCCGGTCGTAAACAGCAGCAGTTGACAACCCGCCGCAGCCAGTACGCTGGCAGCCACGGCATCGTTGCCGGGTCCACTCAGCAGGTTGAGGCCTTTGGTTTTGACAGTATCGGTGTATTGCAGCACAGCGGCGACATTGCTAATTCCGCCCTTTTGTGTACAGCCGAGCGATTTTTCTTCCAGCGTTGAAATGCCGCCTTTTTTATTGCCAGGCGCCGGGTTTTCATAAATTGGCTGGTTGTGGGCAATAAAATACTGTTTGAAATCATTGATTAAATGGACAATGTTTTGAAACACGGTTTCGTTGATGGCCCGGTTCATCAAAATAGATTCGGCGCCAAACATTTCCGGCACTTCCGTCAGCACCGTGCTCCCCCCCATGGCAATCAGTCGATCGGAAAAAGCGCCTACCAGGGGATTGCCGGTAATGCCGGAAAACCCATCGGAACCGCCGCATTTAAGGCCAACTGTCAGTTCGCCAGCCGAGCAGGCGACCCGTTTGTTGCGACCGGCAAGCTGAGCGAGTTCGCAAATCAGCGCGACCCCGCTCTCAATTTCGTCCTCTATGGCCTGCGCTTCCAAAAATCGCACCCGGTCTGGATCAAACTTGCCCAATACCTGTTTGAATTCGCTGATATTGTTGTTTTCACAGCCAAGCCCCAGCACCAGCACAGCTGCTGCATTGGGGTGATTGACCAGGTTTGCCAGGATGCGTTGGGTGGTGAGGTGGTCCTCGCCCATTTGCGAGCAACCGTAGGGATGTTTGATTTCATACACGCCATCGATCGCGGCTGCACCTTTGAGTTGTTCTGTCGCCAACTTGGCAATCACTTCTGCGTTGCGGTTGACACAGCTTACCGTCGGGATGACCCAGATTTCATTACGGATCCCCACTCTGCCATCAGCGCGGCGATATCCCATGAATGTTTTAGCGGGGATTGACTGTAGTAACTGTAGATTAGGCGTGTATTCATAAGTGAGGATTTCACCGAGCGCGGTCGTCAGATTATGGGTATGCACCCAATCGCCGGCTTGGATCGGCGTCGTGGCAATGCCGATAGGATAACCGTATTTGACGACCCGTTCACCCTGCCGGATCGCTGTCAACGCAATCTTGTGGCCTTGTTCGATCGCGGCGGTCGCGGTCACTGTGATTGCCGCAGCGGTCAGCGTCTCGCCGCTGCGAATTGGGTCCAGCAATACGGCCACATTGTCTGTGGGGTGAATTTGCAACAATGTCATTGTTACCTCCCCTTAGCTGCGGCTGAGATCGATGCCGAAGTAATTGCGGGCGTTATGATAGCAAATGTTCTGCACCATTTCGCCCAACAACGCGATATCATTTGGCGCCTCGCCGGCTTCCACCCACTCGCCGATCATATTGCAGAGAATCCGCCGGAAATAGTCATGTCGGGTGTAGGAGAGGAAACTACGCGAATCGGTCAGCATGCCGATGAATCGACTAAGCAGGCCGACATTGGCCAAGGCAAGCATTTGACGAGTCATACCGTCTTTTTGGTCGTTGTACCACCAGCCGGAGCCAAACTGCATTTTGCCGACCACGCCCCCTTCCTGGAAACAACCGGCCAGTGAAGCCAACATCTCGTTGTCGCGGGGATTCAGGCAATAGAGGACAGTCTTCGGCAGTTCTGCCGTCGTGTCGAGTGCGTCGAGATACTGCGCCAGCGCCACGCCGTAAGTATAGTCGGCAATGCCGTCAAAACCGGTATCCGGTCCTAATTGACGCATCATCCGGCTGCGGCTGTTGCGAACAACTCCCACATGGAGTTGCATCACCCAACCCAAACGGGCGTATTGACGACCCAGGAACAGCATAATAAAGGTCTTGAATTTCCTTGCTTCGCATTCCGTCGGTGTATAGCCGGTCAATGTTTTGCGCAGGATCACGTCCACGTCATCCGCCGAAGCCGGTTCGAAAACCACCGGGTCCAGCGCATGGTCGGATACACGGCAGCCAACCTGATGGAAGAACTCCAGTCTTTGTTTTAAGGCATCCAGCAAATTATCCAGCGACTTGATTGACATGCCAGCCGATTGGCCCAGTTTGGCTAGATAATCGAGATACCCTGCCTTGTCGATATTAAAGCTCTTGTCTGGGCGGAACGCCGGCAGAACTTTTACGTTAAAAGTTCCCTCTCGGGCGATTGCCAGATGATGTTCCAACGAATCGACCGGATCATCGGTTGTACAAAGCCCGGTTACGTTGGATCGTAGAATCAGGCTTCGGGCCGTAAATTCATCTTTTTGCAGCAACTCGTTGGCTGTCTGCCAAATTTCTTCCGCTGTCGCGGGAGAGAGCAATTTGTCGATGCCAAAAAAGAATTTCAGTTCCTGATGGGCCCAGTGATATAGAGGATTGCCAATGCACTGAGGAATGGTTTCCGCCCACTTGAGAAATTTTTCTTTGTCGGGCGCATCGCCGGTAATGAAGCGCTCTTCCACGCCACAGGCCCGCATCGCCCGCCATTTGTAATGGTCGCCGCCCAACCAGATTTCAGTAATGTTACGATAGCGTTTATTGCCGGCAATTTCTGCCGGGTTCAAATGGCAATGAAAATCGAAGATCGGCATGTCTTTGGCATATTGTTGATAGAGAGTTTTTGCTGTCGGATTCGTCAGCAAAAATTGCTCGTCTAGAAAAGCTTTCATCGTCTGCCTCCTGTATATCAGTTTAGATCTTTTGCTTCAACAGTTTGACGTGGTTGCCGATATGAGACACTAATACCTGGGCATATTCGGCCTCGAAGCTGTCCCAGAGTTTGTAGAGGCGGTCGCGGTAAAGCGGCTTGCCGTCAGCATTTTTATCAGCCAGAATGTAACCGTAGGTGATGTGTAGCAGCTG
>JBGSKE010000282.1:0-9447 GCA_041741355.1 Negativicutes bacterium
AAAGGTCCGATGGAAGCGATGCTGTTTGCTGCCGGTGATCCGATGCCGCCAGAGCGGCTGTCGGAATTGTTGGATATTCCGTTGGAACATGTCCAGTCGATGTTGCGGGAACTGCAGGCAGATATGGAACAGCCTGGTCGAGGTCTTTGTCTGATGCAGGTGGCCGCTGGCTATCAGATCTGCACCAAACCGGAGCTTGCCGCTGTGGTCGAAAAACTGGCCGCTCACCAAGACCCTAAGCTTTCACCGGCAGCGATGGAAACATTGTCGATTATTGCATTCAAACAACCGGTTACCCGACAGGATGTCGAATATATCCGCGGCGTCCAGTCGGATGGGGTAATCAATACGTTGATCGAACGCCGACTGATCAAGGAAGTCGGCCGCAAGGAAACGATCGGTCGCCCGATCCTGTTTGGCACGACCGATGAATTTCTCGGTTGTTTCGGCCTGAACAGTTTGGCGGAATTGCCGGCGCTACCGGAGGCAGCAGCGGAAGAGCCCAGTCTGGGTGAAACATGAGCAGCGAACGGTTGCAAAAGATCATCAGCGCCGCCGGCGCTGCTTCGCGGCGTCAGGCAGAGGAACTGATTTTGGCGGGACGCGTGTCGGTTAATGGGCAAATTGTTGCTGAACTGGGTGCGAAAGCCGATTGGCTGACGGATCGAATCGAATTGGACGGCAAACTGCTGGAACGGGCCCAGGCAATCTATTTATTAATGAACAAACCCTACGGCGTTATTACCTCATTGTATGATCCGCAAGGTCGCAAAACCGTTGCCGATCTGGTTGCGGCGGCGGGGATTGCCGACCGTGTGTATCCGGTGGGGCGACTCGACTATGACACCGAAGGGTTGCTGCTATTGACCAATGACGGCGAGCTGACCCAAAGTCTGTCGCATCCGAGTTTTGAAGTGGAAAAAGAATATATGGTCGACGTGGAGAAAAATCCGACACCGGCGATGCTTAAAACGCTGGAAAAAGGCGTGATTCTTGCCGATGGCGCTACGGCGCCGGCCGAGACTACTATGCCGGTATTGGCTGAGAATGGATTTTGGCGATTTCGTATTGTGATTCATGAGGGCAGGAATCGGCAAGTGCGACGGATGGTTGAGGCGGTCGGCTTGGTGGTTCGCCGTCTGAAGCGGGTACGTTACGCTTTTCTGACCTTGGATGGATTGGCAACCGGCGGATTACGCCAGATGGATCAGACTGAATTGGATCGGTTGCAGGAATTGACCGGAAACGGGCGAAAATAAAGTATTATAATGTATATTAGTGTAGCAATGTAGGAATGAAGGGGTGTTTTCGATATGGCAGGATCGTTGAAGATCGGAACCTTAAAGGCGTTGGCGGGAACGGTGGCGGTGCCCGGCGACAAATCGTTGTCGCATCGCAGTATTATGTTGGCCGGTTTGGCTGATACGCGGGTGGAAATCCGCAATTTTCTGGCGGCTGAGGATTGCCTGTCAACAGTGTCTTGCATGCGGGCCTTGGGCGTTTCGGTCGAATTTGCGCCGGACGGGCGGGTTTTTGTTCAAGGCAAAGGCCTGTATGGACTCAGCGAACCTGACAACGTATTGGATGCCGGAAACTCGGGTACAACGATTCGGCTGCTTAGCGGGTTATTGGCCGGACAGTCGTTTTTTTCGGTGCTTACCGGTGACGACTCATTGCGTCGCCGACCGATGGCCCGAGTAATCACGCCGCTTACGCAAATGGGCGCTCGTATCCTTGGCCGGGAAAAATCGCGCTGTGCGCCAATTGCGATTGATGCCACCGGCAGTTTGCAAGGAATCGAATACAGAATGCCGGTAGCCAGCGCCCAAGTCAAATCGGCGCTGATGTTTGCTGCCCTTTATGCTGGATCGCCGACTGTCATCACCGAGCCTTACCTCTCACGCGACCACACGGAAAGGATGTTTGCCCAATTTGGCATTGTCGTTAAGCGCGAGGGGCTATCGGTTGAAGTGAAACAGACCAGTTCGCTCAAGGCGCCTGCAGTCGTCGAGGTGCCGGGAGATTTTAGTTCGGCGGCATTTCTGCTGGTTGCGGCGACCATCATTGCCGATAGTGAGGTTACACTGACCAACGTTGGCATCAATCCCACCAGAACCGGATTACTGAATGTGCTCCGTCAGATGGGGGCAAATATCGAAGTGCTGAATGAACGGCTGAGTGGTCAAGAACCGGTGGCTGACTTGCGGGTCCGCTCCGCGAAATTGCAGGGTGTTTCAATTGGTGCGGAACTGATTCCCCGCCTGATTGATGAAATTCCTGTTCTGGCGGTAGCAGCACTATTTGCTGAGGGCGAGACATTGATTCAGGGAGCGGAGGAACTGCGGGTAAAAGAAACCGACCGGCTGCTGGCGATGGCATCTGAATTGAACCGGATGGGCGGAATTGTTTCCGAAAGGCCCGATGGTTTATTGATTCAGGGCCAGGGCCGATTGAAACCGGCCGAGTGCCTGACTTATGGCGATCATCGGGTTGCCATGTCTCTAGCGGTTGCCGGTATGGCCAGCGACGGCGTAACTTTGGACGATGCAGGTTGTGTCGGCATTTCATTTCCCGGTTTCTTTGATGTGATGAAAGGTTGTTGTAAATGAAACAAAAGGTCATTGCCATCGATGGACCGGCAGGCGCCGGAAAAAGTACGGTGGCCAAAATGGTAGCGGAACAACTGGGCTTTGTTTATATCGATACCGGCGCCATGTATCGGGCGGTAGCCTGCCAGGTTCTTGCAGCAGGAATTTCGCTGGAAAATCATATTGAAATTTCGGCGTTGGCTGGCCGGGTCAGTGTCCGGTTTAGCCGCGATATGGCAGGCTTGCATGTATGGGCTGACGGCAGCGATGTCACGGAAACGATCCGTACGCCGTCTGTTACCGCGGCAGTTCCACTGGTTGCGCAGGTCGCCGCAGTCAGACAGGCGATGGTTCGCTTGCAACGGGAGATGGCTGCTGCCGGAGAGGTAGTTCTTGATGGACGAGACATTGGCAGTGTGGTTGTTCCGGATGCCTGCGCCAAAATATTTTTGACGGCTTCGGTTATTGAACGAGCCCGCCGGCGGTGGCAGGAACTGAAAGACAAGGGCTATGAGCAGGATTTGGCGGCGCTGCAGCAGGAAATGGAGCAAAGGGACCGTCAGGACAGTGAAAGGGAACTTTCGCCGCTAATCCAGGCGGTGGATGCGGTGCTGCTGGACACGACCGGCATGACTATTGACGCAGTCGTGGCAGGAATCATCAAAACTTATCTTGAACGGTGCGAAAATGCATAGTATCGTATATTTTATCGTTTGGATACCCTGTTGGTTGCTGCTGCGCGTTTTATTGCGCTGGCAGGTGACTGGGTTGGAAAATGTGCCGACCGGCGGTGCGATTATCGCGCCCAATCACCAAAGCTTCTGGGATATTCCGCTGGTGGGGATCGTCTTGCGCCGGCGACGTGTTCACTTTATGGCCAAAAGCGAACTGTTTGATAATCCGATTTTTGCCTGGACCATCCGTACTTTGCTGGCTTTTCCGGTCAAACGCGGCGCGCCGGATCGGTCAGCGATTCGTCATGCGATTGAGATGCTAAATGCCGGTGACTTGGTGACGATTTTTCCCGAGGGTACGCGCAGCAAAACTGGAAAACTTGGCGCACCCGAAGCTGGATTAGCTTTGATTGCAGCCAAAGCCGGCGTTCCCGTCGTTCCGGTAGCCATTTCCGGAACCCGTGAAATTTTTAGCCGGAGTTGTTTTTTGCCGTGCATCCGCATTCACTTTGCCAAACCGCTCCAATTGAGCGAGATCAAGGCTGAGGTAGGAGCAGCCCGCGTTGACATCGGCTCGATTGTCATGGATGTTATTGCAGCAAATTTACCGCAAAATAAAGAAATGCAGAAATAGAAAAAATTGTTTGTTAACTGCAGGAATTCTCTCTTGTCGTGGAGTATATAACAGATGGAACACAAGTGACGTAATTTTGGAATAATTGTATTTATATACAGGAAGAGGTTGGTCTATCGTTGTCTCAGCATTTGGAACGGCTTAAAAAAATGGATGATTTTTGGGAATACGCTGGGTTTAGCAAATGGCAAGGGCATGGCATGGAAGGCGTTTATCGCCGAGTCACTTTTGTCAAAGATGGTTTTTTAGGGAAAGTTGCCGAGTTTTTTGCCGATGACTATATTATCTGGACGCATCAGAACTTACGGGATGAGGACCGGATACTAAAACAGTGGAAAGCGGAAACGGATGTCATGAAGCACCGATTTCTGCTTTTGTCGACGGAATCAGCCGGGTCGCCCCGAATCAAGAGTATTTTGTTTGGTTTTGGCGGCTTTGTCGAAGTTCTGCGTTATCGCGCAGGCTCGCCGGTTCCGGTCAAATTCAGAGACCTTGCGTTTTTAGTTGACAAGGGTCTCGAATATGCTGCAAAGGAGGTTGAGTTGCCAGAAGATATGGAGAGAGGAGGCGAAACGAGTTTAGGTTAGCGCCAGAACAAAGTATTTGCAGTTTTATTTTTTAATTTGGTTGGAGGTGTTTATCTGTGTTAGCAACCATGTTTATTGTGGCCGTTATTTTTTTTGGTGTTGCTTATATGACCTATGGCCAGTGGCTAAAGAAGATCTTTGCCCTGGATCCCAACAAAGAAACTCCTGCTACCTGCCTTTATGACGGGATTGATTATTGCCCGACACACCCGGCCGTTTTGATGGGCCATCACTTTGCTTCGATCGCCGGCGCCGGGCCGATCGTCGGCCCGATTGCCGCTGCCTCCATTTTTGGTTGGCTACCGGCTTATATCTGGATCCTGATCGGTTCAGTTTTCTTTGGCGGCGTTCACGATATGGGCTCTTTGGTCGCGTCGTTACGGCACAAGGGTTTGTCGGTCGGTGAAGTCGTTTTTGAATGGATCGGACCATCTGCCAAAAAGTTGTTCCTGGTGTTCACATGGTTGGCTCTGACACTGGTTATCGCCGTGTTCTTGGAATTGGCGGCCGCGACTTTTGCCGCCGATCCAGCAGTAGCTTTTTCCGGGCTTATTTATATTGCTGTTGCTGTGATTTTTGGTTGGCTGGTTTATCGGATGGGCCTAAATCTTATGTATAGCACGATCATCATGTTACCGGTGGTTATTGGTGCTGTCTTCTATGGAAACGCTTCCCCTTGGGTCATGTCGACGTTTAAGTTTAGCAAAGAATTCTGGCGGATTGCATTGGTTTTCTATATTTTCGCCGCGTCGGTTCTGCCGGTATGGTTGCTGCTACAACCGCGCGACTACCTAGCCTCGTTCCTGCTATACTTCTCGGTTGGTATCGGCACGGTCGGCATGCTGTTCATGACCGGCGTGGATACCGCCAAATTTCCGATGTTCACCAGCTTCAGCCCCAAAGATGGTCTATATCTTTGGCCGTTGCTGTTTATAACTGTGGCTTGCGGCGCGATATCCGGTTTCCACTCCTTGGTGGGTAGTGGTACGACCTCCAAGCAGATGCGTAAAGAAACCGACGCTCTGCCGGTTGGCTATGGCGCCATGTTGATCGAAGGCCTGGTCGCGGTTATCGCGCTCGGTACATTGATTTTGGCCGGCGGTATGATGAAAGGCGGTCCGACCGTCGTATACGGTGCTGGTATCGGCAAAATGTCCGGCTTGCTCGGAATCGACCCCAAAGTTGGAACCTCGATCGGTTTGTTGGCGCTCAACTCGTTTATTCTGACCTCGCTTGACACGGCAACCCGTATCGCTCGCTATCAGTTCCAAGAACTGACAGGCAATCGGGTTGACCGTTATACGGCGACCGGGGTTGGAGTGGCAATCGCTCTGGTGCTCCTGTTCTGGAAAACCGGCAACACTCCTGCATGGTTGCTCATCTGGCCGGTATTCGGCGCCGCGAACCAATTGGTTGCGGCAATGGCGCTATTGGCTATCGGTACCTGGGTTATCCGCTGCTTGAAAAAACCGGCGAATTTCATCATGATTCCGATGTTGTTCATGTTGGTTACTACGTTTGCCGGCTTGATTTTACTGATCAAAGATAACCTGACCAAGCAACCGTTGCTGTCGGTTATTTCGGCAGTCTTGTTGATCATGGCATTCTTCCTGGTCAAAATGGCCTGGAGTGCGATCAACAAACCGACCGACGATCTCTGCAAAGTAGATTAAGCATCGCGCAATTTCGTTAAAAATCCGGAAAGGGCGCGCCCTTTCCGGATTTTTATTTGTGCTATTCTGCAGGAAAGTTAGGCAAGAGGGCGAACTTCATATTATGTGAATGTAAGAGCGTGAATCAAAGGTTGGGTGAAAATGCGCGACGTAGACCTCTCCTATTGGCGACAAGCCTTTGAGGCGGAAAACTATATCTGTGAAGATGATCTGTTAATTACCGTTTCACTTGCATTGAAACTCGGACGGCCCTTGTTGATCGAAGGCGCTCCCGGCGTGGGCAAAACCGAGATTGCTAAAGTGTTGGCCCGGG
The DNA here is from genome assembly GCA_041741355.1 of Negativicutes bacterium. Lineage (GTDB taxonomy): Bacteria > Bacillota > Negativicutes > UBA1444 > UBA1444 > UBA1444. The sequence goes on from JBGSKE010000282.1 coordinate 6,470, forward strand.
TATTGGAAACAGAATTGATCCGATTGCAGTGTTATGAAGGTCTCGATGAAAGCAAGGCATTGTATGAATGGAATTACCAGGGGCAGTTGCTCAAAATCCAATTGATGCGTGAAGCGGCAAGCAATCCACTAAAGGAAGAAGAAATTTTTTCGGCCAAATATCTGTTGGAGCGACCGTTGCTCAAAGCAATTCGCGCTGAGCGGCAGGTTGTTCTGCTGATTGATGAGATTGACAAGACCGATCAGGAGTTCGAAGCATTTTTGTTTGAGGTTTTATCTGATTTTCAGGTTTCGATTCCCGAGCTCGGTACGGTCAAAGCCCGCCATTTGCCTGTCGTGGTATTGACCAGCAATCAGGAACGAGAATTGTCGGACGGTCTGCGCCGCCGCTGCGTTTACCTGTATATTGACTACCCATCGCCTGAAAAGGAAGGCGAAATTTTGCGCTGCAAAATTCCTGGTGCAGGTCAGCGACTGATTTGGGAAATCACTACATCAGTTCATTATTTGCGTTATGAACTCGACCTGGAAAAACCGCCGTCTACTTCAGAAACGCTGGATTGGGCCAGGATTTTGGCCGAATGGAAAGTGGAGAAACTGGAATCGCAGATCATGCGCCAAACATTGGGCATTCTATTGAAAAATCATCAGGACATGACAACATTCAATCAAAAGATTGGTTGCGAAGGACTATGCGCTATGCTTAGAAGCGCCTGGGATGGCGCTGATCTGGCGGCCAAAGGCGAATCGCTTTTGGCCAGGGCATTAAAAAAAAAGAGCCTACTGCCGTAACCACATTCTTGCGGACGCCTTGGCAATTCCTTAAACGGGTTGCGGTTTCCAAGCCGAACCATAAAGCCGTTTTCGGTATCGCCTGCCGGGATTTTGCCCTGCAGCTGCAGCAAGGTACGCCGCAAAGCGGCGGCGAAGGGACCCATGAACAGCAGAAGCGCCAACAAACAAATGCTGCGGAGATTGAACGGATCAATCCGGCTGACTTGCCTGGCATCATTCGAAGATTGCGCCGGGTGTTCCGCAATCTGAGGGTCGTTCCGTCGCGTCGCAACCAAAGCGATCCGGGGGCGCATGCCCTTGATGTGCGAAAGAGCATCCTGCGCAGTTTGCGTTATGGGGGCGATTGGATTCCGTACGCATTTCGACGCAGAAAACTGCGACAACCGCATTTGGTTGTCTTATGCGATGTTTCAGCTTCGATGATCCAGCACGTTGGCTTTACGGTCCCGCTCCTGTTCGCTCTGTCCCATAGTACAACAAAGATGAATGCATTTGTTTGCGCTGGTGATTTGGAGCCGGTTACCGCTTATTTTAAACAGACACAGGATTTTGCTGCGGCAGTCGACCGCTTGTTACAGGCAACAACGCAAGTCGGGCGCGGAACTCAATTGGCCCGATCCTTTCAGCAATTAACCCAGCGGCAGGAACTGCGCCTGACTTCGGCAACCTGCCTGATTGTGGTAAGCGATGCGGAAACAATCGAGCCGGAACAATGCGTCAAAGCATTGAAGAGAGTTGCGGGTCGGGTGCGAAAGGTGTTCTGGCTGAATACGCAACGCCGCAACCTCTGGAACAAGGCCGTCGTGGGTGAACTTCGCCGCTATTGCAGTATGGAGGTTTGTACGTCGCTGAATCAGACTGTTCGTTTTTTAAATAGACTTTAGTATCGTTCTTTTTGCGAGAGTGTGTCCTGCTGATGGACGCACTCTTTTGCGTTTCAGGCCGAAAATCGCTATAATATACAAAGACTCACTTTGGGAGGTTGGCATGGAAGTCTTGCTTGCCCGGAATATGGGTTTTTGTTATGGTGTTCGTCGAGCTGTCGATATGGCTTTTGCGGCGGATGATTCTGTTATGGCTCGGGAATTGGCGACGTTGGGTCCTTTGATTCATAATCCGCAGATGATTGAAAAGCTGGCAGCAAATGGCGTCAACGTGATAAATTCCTTGGCCGATGCGTCGGGTCGCGCAGTATTGGTTCGATCGCATGGCGTGGGCCCTGAAGTATATGACGACGCATCCAGACGCGGCATTGAGCTGCGCGATGCGACTTGCCCCCACGTGAAAAGAGCCCAATTGGCGGCAAGGCAATTTGCCGAGCGGGGCTTTCAGGTGGTGGTTGCCGGCGAGAAAAACCATCAGGAAGTCAAAAGCATTCTGGCCTGGGCAGGGCCGGGCGCTGTAGCGGCGGAAACGGTAAGCGACCTGTCTGCATATCAAGCTGACGGTAAAGTGGGATTAGTATCGCAAACGACGCTGGAACGGGATGTTTTTGAGGCGATCAAGGCAGAATTGCTGGCCAAGGTCGAGATTCTCGAAGTTGCTCCTACGATCTGTACGGCGACCGAAGAACGGCAGCAGGCGGCCAGGCAACTGGCGCAAGAAGTTGAAGTCGTAGTCGTCGTGGGTGGCCGTAATAGCGCGAATACTCGTCATTTGGCGGATGTATGCCGCAAGGCTGGTGTTAGAACCTACCTTGTTGAAACTGCCGAGGAGTTGGATTTGGCCTGGTTTTCCGGTGTGCAAAGAGCAGGGATAACAGCCGGCGCTTCGACACCGGACTGGATAATTGAGGAGGTTAAACAAAGAATGGAAAACATGGAACAAGTGACGCTGGCAAAGCAAGAACGATTGGAGCAAGGCGCGGTATTGGCCGGAAAAGTAGTCGGGATCAACAAGGATCTCGTATTCGTTGATATCGGGCAAAAGTCTGAAGGGTTTATCACGTTGGCTGAGCTGGCCTGGCCTACGCCGGCAGATGCGAATGAAGCAGTCAAAATCGGTCAATTGCTGAGCGTTTTGGTTGTGGAGCCTGAAACAGCCGAAGGCTCGGTTCGTTTATCGAAACTGCAGGCGGATCGTTTGTTGGCCTGGGACCGGATGGAAGAGTCGCAACGGGACGGGGAACCGCTGGAGGTGGTTGTCAGCGGAGCGGTGAAGGGCGGCCTGTCGATAAGTGCTTTT
>JBGSKE010000283.1:0-5970 GCA_041741355.1 Negativicutes bacterium
GATTTTGGAGTTGCAGGAACGGATGTGCAAGACGATCGTGTTTGTCACCCATGATATGCAGGAAGCGCTGACATTGGGCCACCGGGTGGCGGTGCTGGACCGGGGCGAACTGGTTTCGGCGGACACTGCCGCGGCAACGGCCGAGAGCGAGCACCCATTTGTCCGCGAACTGATTGGCGCGACAGGGCGGTGCGCCCGATGACGCCGGGGCCGTTGCAACTGCTGGTCGAATATGTCGGCAGCAAATATGACGTATTACTGGCGGCGCTTTGGCAGCAATGCCAGCTGGTGCTTATCGCCAGCGTCATCACGCTGCTGCTGGGGGTGGGCGTTGGCGTGTGGATGAGCCGCCGACCGCGCCACGCCAAGATTTTGCTGCGTATCGCCGGCACGCTGTATACCATCCCGATTCTGGCGACCTTTGCTTTGTTGATTCCGTTGCTCGGTATCGGCCAGACGCCGGCCCTGGTGGCGCTGGTCATGTACGGAATGCTGCCGGTGTTGCACAATACGTATGCCGGGCTGCGCGACGTCGACCCGGCGGTGCGCCAGGCCGCCCGGGGCATGGGGGCCGATGCCCGGCAAATGCTGCTGCTGGTTGAACTGCCGCTGGCGCTACCGAAGATCATCGCCGGCGTTCGCACGATGGTGGTGATGAATATCTCGGTATCGACGTTCGCGGTGTTCGTCGGCGCCGGCGGGCTGGGCGCGATCATCCTGCAGGGAATTCGTACTTTCCACGACGGGATGCTGCTGGCCGGGACCTTGCTAACGGCCTTGCTGGCGATGACGGCGGAGCAGCTGCTGAAATGGCTGGAACAAAAGGTCAGATAGGGTTCCGCCTATTTCTGTTCCCTGCTGCGGACGATTTCCACCAGCGAAGCTGCGTCGCCCGGACCGAAACGCCCTAGCGCAAGCGAACTGTATGCGGCATTGAACACTGTGCCGTCCGGTTTAAGCAAAAAACTGGTCGCATGCAGGTACAAAGCCTTTGCCTCATAGAACGCACCGGTCTGGGCCGAGAAGGATTTCGCGTCAAGACCATATCCGACCGGGAAAGTCAGCTTCAGCCCTTTTACTGTTTCCGCAGCTTTTTCCAACGAATCGACCGACATCGCCACGACTTGAATCTCCAGTTTTTTCAATAGTTCGGTTTGCACTTGAAAATCCAGCAACTGCTGGCGGCAATACCTTCACCAGTCTCCCCGGTAAATGATAAGCGTCGTCCATTTTCCTGCCAGATCAGCCGGGAACTTTAATAGCGTTCCCGCCACTGTCGGAACTTCGATCGCGGGAAAAACGTCACCAACATCCAATAATACTGATTGCTCACGCGCCATTGCCGCCACTCCTTTTTCTTTGCAAATTCCGTATGGGACTATTTTTGTGGTTTGATTGTATTGTAGGGTAAATAGCTTGTCAAAACAAGCAGTGGGGAATAACAGGAGGAGTTATTGATGGGTTCGTTTTCCGAGGTTCTCCAGTCCGCCGGCAAACCGCTGGTGCGGGGGGAGCTGCGCTGTCTGCAGGTCAATGTCGGCTACCGGTGCAATTTGCAATGCAGTCACTGCCATGTCGAGGCCGGACCGAAACGCAGCGAGTCGATGAACAGGACGGTGATGGAGGGCGTGCTCGCTTTTGCCGAGAAATCAGCTGTCGCGGAAATCGACATTACCGGCGGCGCACCGGAACTGTGGCCGCTATTGCCGGAATTTCTCGAACGCAGCCGGCAGCTAGTCTCACTGGAGCGAGTTCTTGTGCGGACCAATCTGGCCATTCTCGCCGAAGAAGGATTCGCAGAGTTCCCCCGCTTGTTTGCCGAAAGCCGGGTCGAACTGGTTGCCTCGATGCCCTGCTATCTGGAAGAAAACGTCGACGCGCAAAGGGGACGCGGCACGCACTGTCGCAATATCGGCGTGTTGCAGTCGCTTAACCGTGTCGGCTACGGCACTGGCGAGTACAAGCTGCATCTGGTCTACAATCCCGGCGGCAACTATCTGCCGGGGCCGCAGGCCGAACTGGAAGCCGATTACAAGAAGCATTTGCGCGAAACTTACGGCATCGGCTTTGATTCGCTGTTCACCATTACCAACATGCCGATCGGTCGTTTCCGCCGGCAATTGGCGAAACAGGGGTTACTGGCGGGTTATCTGGAACTGCTGGAAACCAGTAGCAATCTGCAGAATCTCGATCAGGTGATGTGTCGGAGCACGCTCAGCGTCAACTGGCAGGGGCGGGTGTTTGACTGTGATTTCAACCAGATGCTGAATCTGCCAGGGGGATTGGGCCCGGCTTATATCGGCGACATCAGTCCGCAGGAGTTGTTGGGGCAGCCGATCGCTACCGGGGATCACTGCTTTGCCTGTGTGGCCGGCCCCGGCAGCAGTTGTCAGGGCAGTCTGGCCGCGTCCGGCGATTAAACGATTTCGGGGAGGAAACGATATGAAGCAGTATCGAATCGTAGTGTTGGGTGGCGGCGCAGCAGGCATCGTGACGGCGATGGGCGCGGCGGGGATGGGAATTTCCGTGGCATTGGTCGAGAAGGACCGGATTGGCGGCGAATGTTCCTGGAGTGGCTGCGTGCCTTCCAAGGCATTGCTGGCTGCCGCCAAGGAAGTGCACCGGATCCGGCAGGCCGAAAAATGGGGCGTGACGGTAGGCGCAGGAATCGATGTCAGCGGCGTGCCGGCGAAGGTCCGTGAGCTGACGCAGCGGGCGGCGGACCGCAGCCAGACGGTGGCGCAGCTGAGGGCGGCGGGCGTGGAGATTTATTACGGCGCGCCCCGGTTTGTTGCCGCCAATGAAGTGGTGGTGGCCGGCGTACACATCAGCGGCGAAGATATTGTGCTTGCCACCGGGTCATCGCCGGTCCGGCCGGCAAATATTGGTCTGGAAACTGTGCCGTATGTGACAAACCAGCAAATTTTTGACCTGGAGAAGGTCCCTGCTTCCTTTGGTGTGATCGGCGGCGGGCCGATCGGCGTGGAAATGGCCCAGGCATATGCTCGCCTGGGCAGTGCGGTTACTTTATTTCAGTCCGCCGGACAGATCCTGCCGCACGATGACAGGGAGTTGGCGGATGCGTTGGCGCAAATTCTGCGCCAGGAAGGCATAACCATTCACCTCGCGACCCGGGTTAGGCAGGTTGAACAAGTAGGCGAAAAAATCCGCATCACCGCAGCCGACGCAGCAGGGAATGTCGTGGCCGTCGAAGTCGAGTCGCTGCTTGTCGCTGCCGGTCGACAGGCAAATGTTGAGGGGCTGGGGTTGGCAGACATCGGCGTTGAACATACGACCAAAGGAATCAAGGTGGACAAGCATCTGCGGACGAGCGTGCCCGGCATCTGGGCCTGCGGTGATTGCACCGGACAATATCAGTTTTCCCACATTGCGGAGGTGGAGGCGCGCATCGTGTTGCAAAACATCCTGCTGCCGATCAATCAGGAACCAGATTACGCCGGCATTCCCTGGGGGACGTTCACCGATCCGGAACTGGCCCACCTGGGCCTGACGGAAGAGCAGGCGGCAGAGCAAGGACTGAGCTGCCGGGTCTACCGACAGCCGTTTTCCCTGGTGGACCGGGCGGTGGTCGAACAGGAAGACGCCGGGATGATCAAACTGATCGCCAAGCCGAACGGGCAACTGCTAGGCGCGCATATTCTTGGCGCGGGCGCTTCGGACCTGCTGAATGAACTGGTTGTGGCCAAGCATGCGGGCGTCGGCCTGAAAACGCTTTCTTCGCTGCCGCACGTTTACCCCAGTTGGGGCTATGGCATCCAACGCGCCATCGACCACTGGCTAATCGAAGTCAGCAAGCGCTGGTACGCTCAATTCGCCCTCAAGGCGCTAAAGAAACTGTCGGGGTAAAGCGCCGGTTCATTTGCCCAGTCCGTAGTAGCCGGCCTTGATCGTTTCCGGCGAAACACCGATCCGGTAGGCGGCATAGGCCCACATCGTGCGATAGATCGTCTGCAGTTTGGTCTCGTTGGCATATTTGCGGGCGCTGGTCTCGACCACTTCAGGCAGGATCGCGATTTTGCCGGCGCGGCGCATACTGGTCGACAACGCGGCGTCTTCCATGATTGCGGTTTCCGGAAAGCCGCCCAGCTGCCAGAACCGATCGGCGCGCAGGAACATGCCGCGATCGCCGAAAATCATCCGGGTCATCCGGCAGAACAGGTTTGCGCCAAAGGCCAGAAACCGGTAGAACGGTTCCGGCGGAAAAAAGCCCAAATCGAAGCCGCCGCCGACCAGGCGACTGTCATGCATGGCTGACAGCATCGCGTCGATGCCGCCAGCGGACAGGCGACTGTCGGCATGGAAAAACAGCAGGATTTTGCCACGGGCGACTGCCGCGCCAGCGTTCATCTGTTTCGCCCGATTGGCGGCGCCGCAGCGCAGGGTCCGCACACCGGCCTGGCTGGCGATTTGCAGCGTATTGTCGCTGCTGCCGCCATCGACGACGATTCTTTCACAGCAGGGATATTCCAGGCTGCGCAGGCAGTCGGCCAGATACAGTTCTTCATTCAGTGTCGGCACAATGATGGAAACGGCGATGTCCGGGGCAGCACTTGCCGCCTGGTAGTCGAGCCAGTCCTCGTAGGTGTCGATGTCACGTTTCGGCGGCAGTTGAAACAACGGCAGCGATTGTTGCCGGCAGAGGCTGTGTACCGACGCCAGCACCTGCGGCGTTGACCAGGGAATGTTTGCCTGGAGAACATTGGCGGCCTGTTGCTGAAACTGCCGGTTGGCGCCGAACAGATAAAAGCCGCCGTCAATGCTCGGGCCGATCACCGCCGGTTCCGTATCCAGCCGCAAAAAAGCGGCGGCTATTTCCGCTTCGCCCAGTTCCGGGATGTCGGAACCGATGATCATCACCTGCGCCGCACCCTGCCGGAAGCCTTCGTTCAGGGCGTTTCCCATCCGTTCGCCGAGGTTTTGTCCTTGCTGGCGGATAAAGGGCAGATTTCGCACATTAAACCAGGCGGCATCGGAATCGGGCGTCAGGGCGACAAGGCGTTGCCAGCGACCAGCGCCGCCGCTAGCGGATAGAATCGTTTCCAGCATGGTTTCATAGATCTGTGCGGCCTGTTCGAGGCCGACCTCTGTGCCGATGCGGGTCTTTACCTGACCGGCGGCCGGGGTTTTGGCAAACAGGATCAGTAGACGTTCCGCCGGAGCAGGAACTGGTTTTGTCATGAGCAGTCCTCCCGATTTTGAATGCGGTAACAACGGCGAATCGATTAAAGCGAACTTACATCAAGAAATTTGAGTCGGTCCTGTATAATGATTATATCACCGGGGAAGAGAAATCCAGATGCTGTTTTTTCAGCCAAAGGAGAGAGCGAAATGTTTCAGGACTCCATCCCAGAATCGATTCACGGCCCCGCCGTGCTGGTGATTTTCGGTGCGTCAGGCGACCTGACCCGACGCAAGATCATTCCGGCCTTGTATAACCTGTTTCTGGACCGTTGGCTGCCGCCGCAGTTCCGTATCATCGGTTTCGCCCGCACCGCGATGGAACCGGCGGAGTATGTCGCGCAGCTGCGTAGCGGCGTAGACCAGTTTTCCCGTCGCGGCAAAACGGACGAAGCCGACTGGCGTGAATTTGCCGCCAAGCTGGAGTATCTGGCGGCCGATTATGAGGACGAAAAAGCCTATAGTGCGCTGCTGGCGTCGATGAACGCCGGCTGGGGCGAATCCGCCGACAAGATCTTTTACCTGTCCACGCCGCCGGCGCTGCTGCCGACGGTGATTCAGCGTCTGGGGCAGGTCGGCGATTATTGGGATCGCCCGGAATACCGGATCGTGGTAGAAAAACCCTTCGGTCACGACCTGGCATCGGCCCGTGAACTAAACGATTTGCTGAAACGTGCTTTTAGCGAAACGCAGATTTACCGCATGGACCATTACCTCGGCAAGGAAACGGTGCAGAACATCCTGGCGTTCCGGTTTGCCAACGCAATGTGG
>JBGSKE010000284.1:0-6070 GCA_041741355.1 Negativicutes bacterium
CCGTATTGTTTTTTCCGGAAGATTTGTGGTTAATAAAAGGCAGTCCTGCGGTTCGCCGCAGGTTTTTGGATTTTACGATTTCTCAGGTTGATCGTCATTATTATCATGATTTAATTAAATTTAATCGAATTGTTTTACAAAGAAATAATTTATTAAAAAAAATTAATCAAAATTGCGCTAAAGAGACTTTTTTAGATATTTGGGATGAGCAGTTGATCGAATTAGCGGGTAAATTATTTGAACGCAGAAATGAAGTGTTGCAGCAAATTTCTGAATTAGCCGCACAGCGTTATGCAAAGCTCACTAACGGGGTAGAAAAATTTACGGCTCATTATTTTGTTTTTGGTAGAGAAGATACGGAACTAAATCATTATCAACAATGGTATCGACAAAAAATAGTGAATTTTCGGGAAAAAGATATTCGACGAGGGACTACGGAAGTAGGACCGCATAAAGATGATATTGTGTTCATGATTGATGAGTATGATGCGAAATATTTTGCTTCGCAAGGACAACAAAGAACTGCTGTATTGGCATTAAAACTGGCTGAGATTGAGATGATGCAAAGGGTGACCGGTGAGTGTCCAATTCTATTATTGGATGATGTTCTCAGTGAATTGGATGGGCAACGGCAACAAAAACTAATTAGCGAAATCGACGGTAAGATTCAAACTTTTTTGACTGGAACACAAAAAGTAAGCGGGTTGACTAATATATCCGCAACTTATTACGAAGTATCTTTAGGAAATGTTAAGCGAGAATAGGGGATATGAATTGTGACGTCAATCTTTGAGGTCATACAAAAAATATGTGAAAAATTAAGTAATATAGAAGGGTATCAACGTGCGTGGATGGAAAAACACTGGTCAGAAATCGTTGGGCCGGCTGCCCAGCGGCATTCTCTGCCGCGTTATATCCGTAATAATATCCTTTATGTTAGTGTCGATAGCTCAGTGTGGAATCAAGCTTTATTTATGGAAAAAAATCAGTTGATTATTAAAATTAATCAATGTTTTGCCAAAAAAATCATTAGTGATCTGAAATTTCAAATGGGGAATGATGTTGATTTTAATCGTATAAAAGAAAAAAATGAATTGATTGGGCCACTCCTTCCACAGATGACACGCCGAAGCATAAGGGAAGTCGGTATTCTAAGGGCTTTATTGTTGCGAAAAAAATTACAGCACCCTCGATGTTAAAAATAGAAAAGGAGCAATTATGTATCTTCATATTGGCACGGACGTGTTATTGCGCACAAATGATATTATTGTAATTATTGGTCGAAAAGGAGATGCAGATAAACGTAAAATTAACCGTGCATTTTTACAAAAAAAACAAGAATCAGCACAGCTGATCAATATTTCATCAAATAATGCTAAGAGCTTTGTCGTCACAGCCGATGAGAAGGTTTATATTTCGCCAATTTCACCGTATACGCTGAAAAAGCGCAGCAAAAAAAAAGATTTTCAGGAGGGCTAAGATAAATTGAGCGAAGAAGAAAAAGAACTGACCGAGATTGTAGGGAATGGAAATTATAGCGCTGAACAGATTCAGGTACTCGAAGGGCTGGAGGCGGTCCGAAAAAGGCCGGGAATGTATATTGGCAGTACTTCAGCCCGTGGATTGCATCACTTAGTCTATGAAGTTGTCGATAATAGTATTGATGAGGCGCTAGCAGGGTATTGTACCAAGGTTGCTGTGACAATTCATCCTGATAATTCAATTTCCGTACTTGATAATGGTCGTGGCATTCCTGTAGATATGCATGAGACAGGCAAACCTGCGGTTGAAGTCGTGTTGACGGTCCTGCATGCCGGCGGAAAATTTGGCGGTTCCGGCTATAAAGTTTCAGGAGGCTTGCATGGCGTTGGCGTCTCCGTTGTTAATGCCTTGAGCGAGCGAATGCAAGTTCAGGTTCAGCGGGACGGAAAAATATATGAAATCGTTTTTGAACGGGGCAAGACGTTTGCCCCATTAAAAGTTATTGGCGAAACCGCTACTACCGGGACAAAAGTCTGGTTTAAGCCGGACGCGGAGATATTTGAAGAACTTGATTACAGTTTTGATACGCTTAAACAACGGTTGCGGGAATTAGCCTATTTGAACAAAGGACTGATGATCACAATTAGTGATGAACGGACCGGCGATAATAAGGAATACCATTTTGAAGGCGGGATTATTTCATTTGTTGAACATTTGAATCGAAATAAAGATGTTTTGCATCCAAAACCGATTTTTATTGCCGGAGCAAAAGATACAACGATGGTCGAAGTTTCCATTCAATATAATGATAGTTATATTGAAAATCTGCTGACATTTGTCAACAATATCAATACGCAGGAAGGCGGCACCCATCTCAGCGGCTTTAAGTCGGCTCTGACCCGGACCATTAATGATTATGCCCGCAAAATGAATATACTGAAAGAAGCGGATGACAATCTTAGTGGGGAGGATACTCGCGAAGGACTTACTGCAGTTATCAGCCTGAAAATCCAGGAACCGCAATTTGAAGGACAGACAAAGTCTAAGCTTGGAAACAGCGAAATCCGCGGTATTGTTGATACCATGGTATTCGACAAACTAAGCGAATTCTTTGAAGAAAACCCCGGTGTTGCCCGGAAGATTATTGAGAAAACGATTTTGGCAGCCCGAGCGCGGGATGCAGCGCGGAAAGCGCGCGAGCTGACCCGCCGCAAGAGTGCGCTGGAAATCAGTTCTTTGCCGGGGAAATTGGCGGATTGTTCGATTCGCGATCCGATGCAGACAGAAATCTATCTGGTCGAGGGTGATTCGGCCGGCGGTTCAGCTAAGCAAGGCCGAGATCGACGATTCCAGGCAATTTTGCCGCTCCGGGGAAAAATTCTCAATGTGGAAAAAGCCCGCTTGGATAAAATTTTGAATAATGAAGAGATCCGGTCAATGGTAACTGCTTTTGGCAGCGGGATTGGCGCAGATTTTGATCTGGAAAAATCGCGATACGGCAAAATTATCATCATGACTGACGCCGACGTCGATGGTGCGCATATCAGAACGCTATTATTGACGTTTTTCTACCGCTACATGAAACCGCTGGTGGAAAACGGGCGCGTTTATATTGCGCAGCCGCCACTATATCTTGCCAAGAAGGGCAAGGAACACTGGTATTTATATAATGATGCAGCGCTGGAGCAACTGGCGCAACGAATTGGGCGGCAGGATTTTACGTTGCAGCGTTATAAAGGTCTGGGCGAGATGAATCCCGAACAGTTGTGGCAGACGACGATGAATCCGGCAGAACGAACATTGTTGCGGGTTGCGTTGGAGGATGCAATGGCTGCCGATGATATGTTCTCGGTGCTCATGGGCGATAAAGTCGAGCCACGGCGTAAATTTATAGAAGACAATGCCCACCTGGTAAGAAATCTTGACATTTAAACAGAGTGTCTTCGAGGAGATGAATCATGGATATTAGTCACGGCAAAATGCTACCGATCCGGATTGAAGATGAAATGCAGAAGTCCTATATCGATTATGCGATGAGTGTTATTGTCAGTCGGGCGTTGCCGGATGTTCGCGACGGATTAAAGCCGGTGCATCGCAGAATTCTTTTTGCGATGCACGAAGCAGGGATGGCGTCAAATAAGCCGCATAAGAAATCCGCCCGTATCGTCGGTGAAGTGCTCGGTAAATACCATCCGCATGGAGATTCATCCGTTTACGATGCAACGGTTCGTATGGCGCAGAATTTTTCGATCCGCTATATGATGGTAGACGGACACGGTAACTTTGGATCGGTTGATGGAGACTCTGCTGCAGCAATGCGGTATACCGAAGTTCGGATGTCAAAAATAGCCGAAGAAATGCTCGATGATATTGAAAAAGAAACGGTTGACTTCGTTCCCAACTATGACGAATCGCTAAAAGAGCCATCCGTTTTGCCATCTAAAGTTCCTAATCTACTTATTAATGGTGCAACAGGGATCGCGGTCGGCATGGCGACAAATATTCCGCCGCATAATTTAGGCGAAGTGGTCGATGGGTTGGTCAAAATGATCGACTGCCCGGACGTTACTCTGGAAGAGTTGATCCAAGTCATTCCCGGACCCGACTTTCCCACCGGTGCAATGATTATGGGCAGCGAAGGAATCCGTTCGGCTTATGCAACGGGACGCGGATCGGTAAGAATGCGAGCCTGTACACGAATTGAACGGATGAGCAACGGTAAGCAGCGGATTCTGGTTAATGAAATTCCCTATCAGGTCAATAAAGCTCGTTTGATTGAAACGATTGCCGAACTGGTTCGTGATAAAGTGATAGAAGGAATCACCGACTTGCGCGACGAGAGCGATCGCAACGGGATGCGGATCGTCATGGAACTGCGTAAAGACACCAATCCGGAAGTGCTGTTGAACCAACTATATAAGCATACACAGCTACAAGATACTTTTGGCGTCAACATGCTGGCGCTCGTCGATGGGCGGCCGCGCACCCTTGGTTTGCGCGATATTTTGACCTACTACCTGGCCCACCAGAAAGAAATCATCGTCCGGCGGACTGAATTCGATCTAAAAAAAGCCCGGGACAAGGCGCACATTTTAGAAGGCCTGCGAATTGCTCTGGATCATATCGACTCGGTGATTAACACGATACGCGAAGCACCAACGGTAGATACGGCGAGAACGGCGCTGATGGAAACCTTCTCGTTGTCCGAACGACAAGCTCAGGCAATTCTTGAACTCCGCCTTCAACGCTTGACTGGATTAGAGCGCGATAAAATAGATCAAGATTATCGCGACACGATCGATTTGATTCATTATCTGGAATCAGTGCTCTCCGATGATCAAATGGTTTTTGGCATCATCCGCGAAAATCTATTGGAAATGAAACGCAAATTTGGCGATAAGCGCCGCACGCAAATCATTCAACAAATGCAGGATTTCACCAATGAAGATCTGATCGCCGAAGAAGACATCGTAATTACGATTACTCACTCCGGCTATGTCAAACGCCAGCCGATCGATACCTACCGTAGCCAAAAACGCGGCGGGCGAGGCATTCAGGGAGCCGGCACCAAGGAAGAAGACTTTGTCGAGCATCTCTTTTCCTCGACAACCCACCACCATCTGCTGTTCTTTACCAGCCGCGGTCGGGTGTTTGTGTTGAAAGGGTATGAGTTGCCGGAAGCCAGCCGGACAGCCCGCGGCACAGCGATTATTAACCTGTTGTCGTTGCAGCCGGATGAAAAGGTCACGACGGTGATTCCGGTTAGGGAATTCGTCGAAGGTTCCTTCTTATTTATGGGAACCAGGAACGGAATTGTTAAGAAGACTAATTTGATGGAATTCGATTCCGTGCGCAAAAACGGGCTGATTGCGATCGGGCTGGATGATGATGACGATTTGATCGGCGTCAAACTGACCGATGGTTGTCAGACAATCATTTTGGGAACCCGCGACGGGATGGCCATCACCTTCTCCGAAGAAGATGTCCGGCCCGTGGGACGGACCGCCCGTGGCGTCAAAGGGATTAATTTGCAGGAAATGGACGCGATTGTCGGCATGGAAATCATGACGCAAGAATGTCAGGTGCTTGTCGTTTCGGAGCTGGGCTTTGGGAAGCGGACAGCTGTGGATCAATATCGGGAACAAACACGCGGCGGCAAGGGCCTGATTAATCTTAAAGTAACGGAAAAAACCGGCGCCGTTGTCGGGTTACGTGTAGTCAAGCCGGAACAGGATCTGCTGCTGATCAATAATGACGGAATTATTATCCGGATGGATGTTGGCCAGATCCGGGTCATCGGCCGCAATACGCAAGGTGTGGCGCTGATGCGGATGGTTGACAATCAACGAATCGTTGCTTTGGCAATGGTGGATAAAGCCAGTGATGATGCGGAAAAGCCGGCGGTAATTACCGCGCCGTTGAACACCGAAATTCCGGAAGAATAATTCGTAAATTCCCGAAGTAACATCCAGATAGCGGTGGAAGTTGATGTTACAGTGGGAAATTAGAAGAAGTTAGTATGGAAACAGGGCAAGAAACGGCAAAAAAGCTTAGAAGTTGCCCAAAATGAGAAACCCAGGCATAGCAA
>JBGSKE010000285.1:0-3989 GCA_041741355.1 Negativicutes bacterium
GAAAATTTCGTTGGCTTGCGCGCCGATTAGTTTAGCCACTTGTTCGCGGGCCACATCAACTGCTTTTCTGGCCTCGCGGCCATAAGCGTGAACACTGCCCGGATTGCCGAAGGTATCCGTCATATAGCCTAGCACAACCGCTGCAATATCTTTATCAGTAGGAGTCGTCGCTGCGTTGTCGAAATAAACCTTTTTCATACGTCCTGTTCGCCTCTTTCCTTCTCATTCATTTCTTGCCCATCCCTACAGAGTGACACCAGTGAAATCGAGTCTAATGTAACATTGATGCTATCGCCCATTTTTTGCCAGATATCTCTGCGGATGCACTCGCACGTCTTCTCGCAGTAGGGATTATTTTCGCCGCGATCAGCCAGCAGACAATCCACTGGCGCTATCGGCCCTTCCATCGCCCGCACGATATCGCCAACACTGATGGCAGCCGGGTCACGGGCTAAAACATAGCCGCCCTGGGCGCCGCGAATGCTTTGAACAACACCCGCCTTGCGCAAACTGGACATCAGTTGTTCCAGATAATGTTCGGACACCTGTTGCCTTGCTGCCACGCTACGCAGCGCCACCGGTCCCTTGCCATATTGCTCCGCCAGATCGACCATCGCCGCCAAACCATACCTGCTTTTGGTAGATACTTTCATATGGGCTCCTCTTATTCCGACTAATTTAATCGGATTTATGTTTAAAATATAACATACCCGTTTAAAATAGTCAAAGCAGTTTGGTAAATTATTTTTTGGCGGCAGGCATCAGGGGTTCGGCGAGCTTCCATGCCATTAATACTTCGGTTCCTTCGCTATTGTAAATCATCCTGTGCGCCAATGACAACATGATGGGAATTCCCCGCCCCATGGTCGCGTCTTCGCCGAAGGAAAACATGTCGGTCGGATAAGCGCGTAATCGACGCAACACAGCATTGCCGGCAAAACCAATACGCGATGTTTTAACGCGAATAATCAACCGACGTCCGATCAAGTTAATGCGCATTTGCGCATGATGCTGTCGCGGCACACTGTCCCGGCATTCCATCGCATTGGCCAATGCCTCGTTAGCGGCAACCTCTTGGATCGAGTGCGGCAATCCAGTCACTTCAGCCAAAACGCGGCTCACAGCATTCTTGAGGCGCTGATAATCACCGTACCCGCTAAAGGAAAATTTGCGCGGCCAGCATGCCTGCTGCATCGCCATGTCCGGCAGTGATCGCACTTGGACGCAGATTGCGGTGGCATCGTCTCGCCGAGCAGCAGATTCTGCCAAATTTTGCAATTGCCCAACCATTGCTGAGTATGTTGCCGACATTTCCTGCTGCTCATGCTTGACCACAATATCGGTCAATCCGTCAGTCAAAAAGCAAAAGTAGTCCTCCGCTTCAATTGGCAACTCATGAGTTTCAAAACTTTCGTCGAGTTTCATGCCGAGAAACATACCGGCGCGTCGAACAATCCCCTGCAGACTGCGTGTTGCCATCCAAATCTCCGGAATTCCGGCGTGCGCCCAGCGCAAAATTCGGGTTTGCAGATCCAGTTCAAAAATCAACGCACCGGCAAAAGTGCCTTCGGCAAAATATTCATGCGCTTTTTGATTCAGCCAGCGCATTTGCTCGGAGATCGGCAGATCCAGTTCGTTGACTTCCCGCAATAACACATGCATGGCCGAAGTATGCAGGGCCGTACTTAAACCGTGACCGGAAGTATCGACCAAAAAACCGCGCAGCACTTTTTGCTGGTAGCGCCAGTCTAAAAAATACAGATCACCGCCAACATAACTATGCGGCTGATAAATGATACGGATATCAATATGCTCCGAAGCGGCAGGAGCAGTTAGCATCGCGCTCTGCACACGGGTTGCCAGTTGAGCGTCACGATGGATTTCGCGCTCTCGCCGGATTTCTTCCGATACATCGCGTAAAGTTACCGTCAGCAAACTTCTGTTGCGGTAGCGAACAATCGTGGCCGATCGCTCGACTTCAACTAAAAACCCATTCCGATGGCGAATCACCCTTCGTTGCAGCGGCAATAAGCCGCTCTGCTGCGATTGATCCAACAACGCCTCAATATTTTCCGACGTATCCAGGATAATCCCTTGCACTCGCAACGGTCCATCACGATGCAGATCATAGCCGAAACGTTCGGTAAAACGCGTGTTGGTTTCTAAAATCTTGCCACTTTGCGGATCAATCACCAGGATCGCTTCCGGCGCCTGTTCAAGCAAAGCCCGGTAACGCGCCTCGCTTTCGGCCAGCGCCTCTTCAGCTTGTTTACGCACGATCGCCAAAGACACCTGCGCAGCAATCACCGAAAGCACTTCTACCTGCTCATTGCGAAAAACGTCATGTTCTCTGGGCAAATTCATCGCAATCACGCCGATCGGTTTGCCCTGCGGCGTCGTCAACGGAGCGCCCAGATAATCGAGCTGTTTGGCAAACCGCAGCGTTATTTCGCCTGCCGCCATTAATGCCTCGATGCCTTCCGTCGTGACATGGACCGCCTGGCCCTGCCGCATCACATATTCCGTCAAGCCTCGTCCGACCGGTCTGTCGCGCGGTACGTAGTCCATCTCATCGGAACAATACGGCACATAAACGCGCTTTGTCGCTTCATCAATAAATGCAAAGTAAAAAATCCGCGCCGGCAAAACACGCATAACCAAGCGATGCACCGTAGCGTAAAACTCTTCGATGCTGGGGCAGACAACCGCTGCCTGGGCAATTTCGCGCAATACAGCCTGTACTTCGACGCTTTGGCGCAGCACGGCCATCCCCTGCAAACGTTCGAGTTCTCCAGCCGCGCGAACGGAAACCATCCGCAGCAATGTTTCCGCCATCCGACTGTTTTCCATCGGCTTACGGTCCAGCAAGGCAATCAATCCGATCGGCCTGCCAGAAAAACCATACAACGCTGTACCGATGTAACTCTCGGCTTGAAGTTCTATCAGCGCCGGATCGCGAGGAAACAGCGCAGCGACTTGCCGCGGGAAAAAACAAACTTTCTGATCGAGCAATCTGCCGCAAGGCGTATCCGCCAACGTGTATTCCAGATTGTCCTCGAAGCGGCCATCGCAATACACTGCCAAAGTTTGCGCCTGCAGCCGGTCGCCGGACAAACGATCTATACAAACATAGTAGACGCCTAGCGTATCGCCCAGATGACGCGCCAATGCGGCGAAAAAGTCCTCTCCCGGCCTGTCATAGCCGGAGTTCAGTAGGAAGTGTTGCGTCGCTTCAAGCATTTTTCGTTCGGTAATGTCTTTGGAAAAACTGAGAAAGCGAGTTTCCGTCAGTTTCACCGCGTCAACCGACCACCAGCGATCTGAGCCGTCCCGATGACGAAAACGGAACTCCGCCTGCATTTCCCCACTAAGTTGCAATTCGGCAAAACGGGCCATACCGTCCGCCACAGACTCGGGCGCAAGAATGTCTGCAATCGTCATCGCCAACATTTCCTGTTCCGAATAACCGGTAATCCGACAGCCAGCCGGATTTACCTCGCAATACCGGCCTGTTTCATCAACAACAAATACGCCGTCCGGTGCATGCTCAATATATTGGCGAAATTTCTCCCGCCCATTGCGCAACTTCTGCCGTAAAACAAGTACTGGCTTCTTCGACAGCATGGCGTATTCCCCCCATTATTTTGGGTTGTTGCTAATCTCGCTTTTGCTGCCGCTCTTGCATCAGCGCAGCCAGCGTTTTTTCTGTTCCATATTCCTTCGGCTGATAATAGCTGACGCCGATTAACGCCTCCGGCAAGTATTGTTGGTTGACATAACTGTCCGGAAAGTCATGCGGGTATTTATAGCCCTTGCCATGACCCAACAGCTGGGCGCCGCGATAATGACTGTCGCGCAAATGATGCGGCACCGGGCCGCAGTCGCGATCCCGCACATCGGCCAAAGCCCTGTCGATCGCTACATACGCTGCATTACTTTTGGGCGCGGCGGCAATATAAGCAACCGACTGCGCAATCGGAATCCTTGCC
>JBGSKE010000286.1:0-8944 GCA_041741355.1 Negativicutes bacterium
CCTGATCGGCGAAGAACGGGTCAATACGCTCACGCCCGACCGGCGCGATACGGCAATGGTGTTTCAGAGTTATGCCCTGTTTCCGCACCTGAATGTTTTTGAAAACATTGCCTACGGACTCAAGATTAAAAAATTGAAACCGGATGACATCCGGGCTAAAGTTAAAGAAATTCTCGGCCTCGTCGATCTGAACGATCTGGAAACCCGTTCGCCCAATCAACTCTCCGGCGGTCAGCAGCAGCGGGTTGCACTGGCCCGGGCGCTGGTCATGGAACCGTCGGTGTTGCTATTTGATGAACCGCTGTCCAATCTGGATGCCAAGCTGCGCATCCACATGCGGCGGGAGATTCGCAAAATCCAGCGCCAGTTCGGCATTACCAGCATCTATGTCACGCATGACCAGGCCGAGGCAATGAGCATGTCCGACCGGATCATCGTCATGAATAAGGGTGTCGTCGAACAAGTTGGCACGCCGCGGGAAATTTACGCCACGCCAGCCAGCCAGTTTGTCGCCGATTTCATCGGTACCGCCAACATCATCCCCAGTCAGGTCGTGGCCGTAAACGGCGACCGTACCGAAGTATCGGCCCTGGGCACCAGTTTTCATGTAAAGACCGGCCTCGCGCTGCAACCCGGTGACGCCGTCAAATTAATCGTCCGTCCGGAGGCAATTACGCTTTCCTGCGATGCGGGTATCCCGGCAACGATAACGTCATCGGTTTTCATGGGCTCTTATCAGGATTACGTCATCTCTTCGCATGAACAAAACTTGCTGCTGGTTGATGCCGACCCGGCAAACCACCAGACATTCGAAGCCGGCGAGCAGGTGTTTCTGGTCATCGCACCGAACAAGCTCCATATCGTAAAGTGAACGCCGCTTATCATTGAAGGAGGAATCCCGTAAATGACCCGTAATGAATTTATCCAGACTTTTGATTATTCGATTCTAAAGCCCACCGCTACCGCCAAAGATATCCTGGTTGGCTGCGAAGTAGCCAAAAAACACAATTTTAAACTGCTGATGGTTCAGCCCCGTCATCTGGAGCTGGCAGTCACCCAGCTGAAAGGCAGTGGCGTGTTGGCCGGCGCCGTTCTCGGCTTTCCCCACGGCACCGATTTGACCAAGGTAAAAGCGTTTTCCGCCGCCCGCCTGCGGGCGCTCGGCGCAGACGAACTGGATATGGTGCTCGATCTCGGTTCGTTCAAGGCCGGCGATCATGCTACGGTAGTCGCTGATATCGCGGCCGTAGTGAAGGCGGCTGATGGCGCGCCGGTCAAGGTCATTCTGGAAACCTGCGAGTTATCCGCTGATGAAATTGTTACCGCCTGCCGGTTGGTTCAACAAGCCGGCGCTCATTTTGTCAAAACCTCGACCGGTTTTGCCAGCAAAGGGGCGGATGCTGTGCATATCAGGCTGATGCGCGAAACGGTCGGTCCGGTAATGGGGGTCAAAGCCTCCGGCGGCATCCGAACCCTCGACCAGGCCCTGGCAATGCTGGAGGCCGGCGCCAATCGCATCGGAGTCAGCGCTGGCGAAGAATTGCTGCGCGAATGGGATGCCCGGTTTGCCTAAAGTGTAGCAATCGCTATTTCCTTTTACTCTGGGCATGATTTAACGCTTTGTTGCGTAGTATACGAGAGAAGTGAGGTGTGACTGATGAAATCATCCCCTCGTAAAAGCACCGGTTTCTGGCTGCTCCTGCTCGTGTGTTCCCTGCTTCTTGCAACGCCGCCCTGCCCGGTTGATGCAGCGCCGGCCAAGAATGTCATCCTATTGATGACGGATGGCACCTCCTCGACCCACATCACATTAACCCGTTGGTATAAAGGCGCTCCGCTGGCGCTGGACAGCATCCTGGTCGGCGGCCTGCGCACCTACAGCGCAGAATCGATTATCACCGATTCCGCGCCAGCCGCTACGGCGTTTGCCACCGGTTATAAATCCAACAGTAAATTCCTCGGCGTATTGCCGGAAAAAACAACCGTGCCTGGGGTTGCCGCCATTGCAGCAGGCGATGAATATAAGCCCGTCGCCACAGTTTTGGAGGGGGCCCGCTTGCTTGGCAAATCGGTCGGCCTGGTCGCCACCTCGCAGGTGCAGCATGCCAGTCCGGCTGGTTTTTCCGCTCACACACCGTTTCGCGACCGCTATGAACTGATTGCCAAGCAACAGGTCTATGGCAACATCGACGTCGTATTCGGCGGCGGTCGGCAGTACCTGTTGCCAAAAGAACAGGGCGGCACCCGGACTGATGCGCTCAATCTGATTGAGGTCTTAAAAGAACGCGGTATTCCGGTGCTGGAAACCCGTGACGAACTGCTGAAGTTCAAGGGAAAGAAAGTCTGGGGTCTGTTCGCACCGGAAGCGATGATGTACGACCTCGACCGCCAGACATTGGCGCCGCAGGAACCTTCGCTGGCGGAAATGACGGCCAAAGCCATCGAAGCTTTGTCGAAAAATGAACAAGGGTTCTTCCTATTTGTCGAAGCAAGCAAAGTGGATTGGGCGGCTCATGCGAACGACCCAACGGGCGTAGTCAGTGACTTGCTCGCCTATGATGAGGCAGTCCGGGTCGCACTGGAATTTGCCAAAAACGATGGCAACACGTTGGTCATGGCCTTTGCCGATCATGGCACAGGCGGTATGTCGATCGGTCGCAAGGAGTTCTACAAGATTTACGACAAACTCCCCTATGCAACCGTGTTGGACCCGCTGAAACAGGCAGCCTTCACGGGTGAAGGCATGGATCGGATCATCGGTGCGGACCGCTCCGAGTTCAACATCCGCATTCAAATGATGCAAAACTTTGCCGTGGACGACCTGACCGCCGAAGAAATCATCGCGATTCAGAAAGCACCGCGCAAAAGAGCCTTTGCCGCTGTCGTCGGACCGATACTCAGCAAACGCGCCGCAATTGGCTGGATTTATACCGGACACACCGGCGAAGATTTGTTTCTCTACGCATTTGGCCCCAACAAACCCACCGGCTTGATTGAAAACACCGACATCGCGAAAATTACCGCTCAGTCGCTCGGGTTCACGCTAAGCGACACTTCGCAGCAGTTGTTTGTCGATACTGCTGCGGCATGCTCTGCGCTTGGCGCAGTTTCCCGCCTGGACCTCGACGATCCGATACATCCAGTGTTGTTGATTGAAAAAGGACTGCTCAGAGCACGCTTGCCGCTCGACACCAATCAGCTGATTATCGGCGGCAAAACCTACTCGCTGCCTGGCATTGCGGTACAGGTTGTTAAAACCGGCAAGGTGTTTGCGCCGCAAGCTGCGCTTGACCTTTTAAAAACTGCCGGTTGGTGAGTATCCAGCCCTTGCGGAATTCTGTCAACCAGCATACAATATAGCCATTATGCAAATTCGATCAAGTATTATCCTTCTCACCACAGCTGCTATTTGGGGGCTCGCTTTCGTCGCCCAGCGAGTAGGAATGGACTTTATCGGGCCGTTTGCCTTCAACGGCATCCGTTTCGCACTGGGCAGCCTCTCTCTGTTGCCGCTGATCTGGTTCTTTCAGCGTTATCCCCAGGCAGAAACTGCACAGAAAAACAGCCTGTCCGCAACCCGCATGGGAATGCTGGCAGGTTTGATTTTGTTTATTGCGGCCTCGCTGCAACAAATCGGCATTGTTTATACGACGGCAGGCAAGGCGGCTTTCATTACCTGTCTTTATATCGTATTGGTTCCTTTAGCCGGACTCTGGCTGAAACATCGGATTTCCTTCAACACCTGGGCCGGCTGTATCCTGGCTGTGGTCGGACTTTATTTTTTGTGCGTCAAGGAAGATTTTTCAATTGCATTCGGCGATGTGCTGGAGCTCATCGGCTCACTGTTCTGGACGGCTCATATCCTGTTGATTGATCATATCTCCCGTAAGGTGGACAGTTTAAAGCTGGCGGCAATCCAGTTTGCCACCTGCGCAGCGCTTAGTCTGGTTGTCGCCTTGGCTACCGAATCGATTACGGCCAACGCAATCATTCAGGCTGGGGTTCCTATTCTCTATGGCGGTATCGCTTCGGTCGGGATTGCTTACACGTTGCAGATCATCGGTCAGAAAAGCGCTTCGCCTGCCCATGCCGCGCTAATTCTAAGCATGGAAACCGTGTTTGCCGCGATCGGCGGCTTCCTGATTCTGGGCGAAATCCTCGGCGCCCGTGAACTGACCGGCGCTGGCCTGATGCTCGCCGGCATGCTTTTTTCCCAAAGCGGTCAGCTGCGTTACTGATTGGCTAACCAACCAGTTCTTTTGAGCAGAATCATCTTGTCACGACAATTTCCATTGCATTATTACCCGGGAAATACCGGGACGGCCATAACCATCTCCATGCGCCGCACAAAACTATCGATCAGTAGTAAACCAATCAGTTTAGGCTAGACAAACGCATTGCTAAAAAACAAGAGCGGGTTCGCGCGAACGCAAACCCGCTCTTGTTCTATTTAAGGTTTCAACTATTTGGCATCCATAACTTTTTGGAATTCACCTTTGATGGCAGACATTTCTTTGGCCAATTTTTCCCAGTTTGCTTTCAGGTCGCCTTTGTTCATGAATGTTTTCAGTGCTGGAGCGCCTTTAGGCGGTGCAACATCATCCCGTACCGCGTGCATCCAACCCTTCACAATCGCTTCTTGTCCTTCTTTGGACAGCCACCAGTTGGTCACTGCTTTGGCTGCTTCCGGATTGGTAGTAGAACTGAAGATGGCGATCGGGCTGGGAATCACGATGGTTCCGTCTGCCGGATAAACGACTTTGATTGGTTCGCCTTTGGCCATGATTTTGAGAATATTTTCTTCAAGAATCATTGCCGCTTGATACTCGCCGGTAACCAGTTTGTTCTGAATAGCAGAATTCCCCGGCTCAACTTTGGTTCCATTGTCTTTCAGCTTTTTAAAATAGTCCCAACCGTATTTATCAGAAATTACGCCGACTGCGACATAGGCAGATCCCGACAGCAACGGACTGGGAATCGCGACTTTGTTCTTCCATTTCGGTTCAGTCAGTTCCTTGAAGGTCTTAGGCGCATCTTCCGGCTTCACTTTGGTTGTGTTATAGGCAATGATCATGTTGGAAATACGCACGCCGGTCCAGTAACCTTCAGTATCTTTAGACGCTGTAACATCCTTGCGGTTTGGTGCATCGTATTTCATCAACAAATTCTTTTGTTTCAGCGTCAGATAATAGGAAGGGTCGGCGACCATCAACAAGTCGGCTTGAACCTTTTTTGCTTCGATTTCGCCGGTCAGCTTGGTAATGACTTTTTCTGTCCCTGCCTGGAACCATTGCACTTCTAGATCTGGAAACGCTTTCTTGATGGCCGGTTTAACACCTGCGATGATGTCCGGGTAAATGGAAGTGTAGATCATGAGTTTGCCGGAAATTTTTGCTGCATCCGATTTTGCCGGCGCCGCAGGTTTTTTGTCGCCACCGCCGCAACCTGCAGCCACCATGGCCAACATCGCAACAACTACTGCCAGAACCAACCACTGGATTTTTCGATTTTTCATCCTTTTGCTTCCCCCCATTACTAAAATAGCATATGCAACTTCCTTGATTATTATAGCTTTTATCCGCAAATTCCGTCAATTGATTTTAACGCTTTATGCAGTTCTGCTACTGTGTCGCGCCCAATGTCAAGCAAGTGGGCACAGCCTTCGGCGCCACCAGCGCAGCGATTTATCTCCCGCCGGGTCAACTGCCGGATATTTTGTCCAACCAGATCATGGACTAGTTTCGCCGTGCCGAAGCAAATTTGATCCGGCGCCCGCATAAAAGTAGCCGCAAAGGTTTTGATCTTCCCTGACAGTTCGCACTCGCTCACAATACCTACTTCATGGAATGAGTCAAGAAACGACCCGGTCGCCTGCAACAGGTTTCCCGAACTTTGCCACACCGCCACGTTCTTGTGCCGGTGAAACAGGTTCTGCGTTCGCGGACGCGGGCCGATGTGATCGAACCAGCGGCTTTGAACGGTATCAAGATGGGAATAGTACCGACAGGAATTGGGGTGCGAAATATCCCAATTATCCTGATACTCCTGCCCGCTGGCAAAACCTCGCTGCATATAAAGATACGTTTCTGACTGCAAAACAGCCTTAACGCACTCGGCGAACAGTTCCCGGACTAGCTCTTGGTCCGGATCGGGAAATGCTCTGGTCAATGCAGCGGCTACCCCGAAGTAAGCCTCGACGCCAAGCAAAGCAGGAACTGCTCCGCCGCAGGGAGCATATTCTGCTCCCTGGCGCAACAGTTCCCATTCCGCCTGTTCAATCAAAAAAGTGTCTGCCGCAGCCACTAGGCGGGCTACTATCTCACAATCCGTGGATAGCAGCACCGCTTCGGCCGTAATTTTTCCCTCCCCGATACTGCGGGTACAGGAACGCAGGCTTCGTTGAAACAGCAGCTTCATCTTATGCCTTGGCAGCAGCTGCCTCGGCATAGTTTTTCGCCAGTCGCTTGTAGTTTTCCAGCCGTTCTTTCGCATCCTGGGCTGTTTTCTCAAACAGCGCTTCCGCCTGTTCGGGGAATTGTTGCCGCAACGAGGAATAACGAACTTCGCCCATCAGGAATTCCTTGAAATCGGTTGTCGGTTCCTTGGAGTCCATACTGAACGGGCTCTTGCCTTGTGCCAGCAACGCGGGGTTGTAGCGATACATGCCCCAATAGCCGGATTCGACGGCTTTTTTCGCCTCCAGTTGGCTGGCGCCCATGCCGGCCTTCAGTCCATGATTGATGCAAGGAGCATAGGCAATAATCAGGGATGGGCCGGGATAGGCCTCGGCTTCCGCAATTGCTTTGAGGGTTTGGTTTTTATCGGCGCCCATCGAAATCTGGGCTACATAAACGTAACCGTAACTCATAGCGATCATGCCAAGGTCTTTTTTCTTGGTCCGCTTGCCGCTGGCGGCAAACTTGGCAATCGCCGCGGTCGGCGTGGACTTGGACGACTGACCGCCGGTATTGGAATAGACTTCGGTATCAAACACTAGCACATTGACGTCTTCGTTCATCGCCAACACATGGTCCAGCCCGCCGAAACCAATGTCATAGGCCCAGCCGTCGCCGCCAAAGATCCATTGTGAGCGCTTGACCAGGAAGTCTTTGTTGGTGTAGATCGAATTCAGCAACGCATCGCTGCCTTTTTCAGCTTCTAACAACTCAATCACTTTGGCGGACCTTTCGCGGGTGCCGCTGCCATTGTCAATGTTGGCCAGCCAATCTTCAAAGGCCGCTTTCAACTCACCGCTCACCGGCAGTTCCAGCGCCGCTTTGATGTCAATTGCCAGACGTTCGCGGGATTGTTTGACCCCGAGGAACATGCCGTAACCATACTCGGCATTGTCTTCAAACAGCGAGTTGGCCCAAGCCGGTCCCTGGCCGAGATGGTTCTTGGTGTAAGGCATCGATGGCGCGCTGGCGCCCCAGATCGAGGAACAACCGGTCGCATTGGCAATCATCATCCGGTCGCCAAACAGCTGAGTAACCAATTTTGCGTAAGGAGTTTCGCCGCAACCGCCGCAAGCGCCGGAGAACTCCAGCAGCGGAGTTTCAAACTGGCTGCCTTTTACCGTCTCTTTGTTCATCGGGTTGGCTTTGGGGGCGAGTGACATTGCATAATCCCACAGTGGCGCCTGGACCTGCTGGGATTCAAACGGTTTCATAATCAAGGCTTTTTCCTTGGCCGGGCAAACCTGGGCGCAATTGCCGCAACCGATACAATCGAGAGGCGCCACTGCAATTCGGAACTGCAGGTCTTTGGCGCCAACCGCCGGTTTGGCGGTAAATCCTTCCGGAGCCGCTTTCATTTCGGCTTCGTTGATCAATATCGGACGAATGGTGGCATGCGGGCAGACATAGGCGCATTGGTTGCACTGGATACAATGCTCGATCTGCCATTCCGGCACATTCATCGCAATACCGCGCTTTTCATAGGCGGAAGTTCCCACTGGGAACGTCCCGTCTTCACGGCCCTTGAATGCGCTTACAGGTAAGCTGTCGCCTTCCTGACGGTTCATCGGTACCATCAGTTCCTTGACGAATTTGGGCAGGTCATCGACAACAGCGGGATTTGAACAGGCACAGGCAACCTTTTGAATGTCAGATTCCTTGTCCGGCGCAGTCTTCCACTCGGTCGGTACACTGACCTTCACAGCCGACTCCATGCCTTTCTCGATGGCGGCATAGTTCATGTCGATAACTTTTTGTCCCTGTTTGCCGTAATCATCAACGACGGCTTCCTTCAGGTACATTTTGGCGTCTTCCAATGGTACAATCGCTGCCAGCTTGAAGAAGGCCGATTGCATGACCATGTTGATCCGACCGCCCAGGCCGAGTTGTTGGGCAATCCCGGCGCCGTCAATCGTATAGAACTGAATTTCATTCTTAGCAATGAACCGCTTCATGAAACCAGGCAACTTTGCGTCCAGTTCTTCAGGGCTCCAGGTACAGTTCAGCAGGAAGATTCCTTTCGGTTTCAGGCCAGCCAACACATCATATTTGTCAACATAGGACTGGTTGTGGCAGGCCACAAAATCGGCCTTGTTGATCAGATAAGATGACTTGATCGGTTTTTTGCCGAACCGTAGATGCGAAACGGTGATCCCGCCGGATTTTTTGGAGTCATAGGCAAAATAGGCCTGTGCATACATATTGGTATGGTCGCCGATGATTTTGATTGCTGCTTTATTCGCGCCAACCGTGCCATCGGAACCAAGACCCCAGAATTTACAGGCGGTCGTGCCGGCAGGTGTGGTATCAATATCTTCGCCGGCAGGCAGGGAAGTAAAGGTGACGTCATCCACGATACTGACGGTGAACCCGTTCTTGGGAACCGGCAGTTTGAGGTTGTCGAACACCGGTACGATATGCGAAGGAATGACATCTTTGGAGCCCAGACCATAGCGGCCGCCGACGATAACCGGCTGCCATTCTTTACC
>JBGSKE010000287.1:0-4034 GCA_041741355.1 Negativicutes bacterium
CGTCCGGTCACTGGAAAACACGCCGGCAGCGGCGATATTGGCCAACGCTTTCGACCACCAAACGTTGGGATAGTGATAATCCCGTTCCATTTGCTGATGCGCCTGACAATACGCGTCAAAATCTTTGAGCACCAGATACGGGTCGGCCATCGAGCCATTGCCATACAATAAGCTGTCATAAATCGGCCGGAACAAATTGCGGTCGGCAGAATAGAATCCATTGATTAGCTGGTCGAGAACCCGCTTCAGCCGGGGATCGGCTTCGGCCACTTCCCAGGGACGATAGGTCCCGCTTTGATAGATGGCATTGACTTCATCGGCCTTCAGCCCGAAGATGTAAATGTTCTCCATCCCTACAGCCTGGCTCATCTCGACATTAGCCCCGTCAAGCGTGCCAATTGTCAGCGCGCCGTTAATCATGAACTTCATGTTGCCGGTACCCGACGCTTCTTTTCCTGCAGTCGAAATCTGCTCGCTGATATCGGTCGCCGGCACAATCAGCTCGGCTAATGAAACGCGATAGTTTTCCAAAAACACGACTTTCAGCTTATCCTGAATTCGGCGGTCATTATTCACCTTATCGCCGACCGTGTTAATCAGTTTTATGATCAGTTTTGCCATGTGATAGGCTGCCGCTGCTTTGGCCGAAAAAATGAAGGTGCGCGGCTGCACCGGCAAATCGGGATTATCCTGCAATTCATTGTATAGATGCATAACATGCAAAATGTTCAGCAATTGACGTTTGTATTCATGCAGCCGCTTGACCTGCACGTCAAAAATCGAGTCCACATTGACCGTAACGCCATTGTGCAACTGAATATACTCTGCCAGACTCTGCTTCTTCTGACGTCGAATCTTGCGCAATGCCTCCTGTACTTCGCGTTTCTCGGTTAGCTTGGCCAATTCTTTTAACCGCAACGGTTGGGTCACCCATTGGTCGCCGATGTGGCGGGTAATTAGCGCACGCAGTTCCGGGTTGGCAACGCACAGGAACCGCCGATGCGTAATCCCATTGGTTATGGCGCGAAAGCGGCTGGGAAACGCCGCATGAAATTTATCAAACACCTGATTTTTCAGGATTTCGGTATGTAAATAGGATACGCCGTTCACACAGAACGAGCCGACAATCGCCAGATGCGCCATACGGACTTCGCCGTGCGAGATGATCGCCATTTCAGAAATCCGCTGCCAATCTTCCGGATAAAGTTTCCACAGCGACCGACAAAACCGCTCGTTGATTTCTTCGACAATACAACTGATTTGCGGCAACACCCGCTTGAACAGGGCAACCGGCCATTTTTCCAGCGCTTCGTGCATAATAGTGTGATTGGTATAGGCAAAAGTCCGGGTAACGACCTGCCAGGCTTCATCCCAAGCCATGCCCTCTTCCAGCAATATCCGCATCAGTTCGGGAATTGCCAGCGAAGGATGGGTATCGTTGATATGGATGACATTCTTGTCGGCGAACGCAGACAACGGATTGCCATTGTTGATAAAATGCCTGACGATGGACTGGATACTGGCGGACACGAAGAAGTATTGCTGCTTCAGTCGCAATATCTTGCCTTGTTCATGCGAATCTTCCGGATAGAGAACCTGGGAGATCACTTCAACCAGGTTGTTTTCGGCCAAAGCCCGGGTATACTCACCACGATTGAACAGATGCATATCAAGATGCTGGGTGGGACGAGCGCCCCAAAGGCGCAAGGTATTGACCACAGTCGAGTCATAGCCGACTACCGGCACATCGTAAGGAACCGCTTTGACGGTTTGATATTTTTCATGGCTAAACCGCGGCGTCCCATTATCATCGCGCCGGGTCACCACGCCTTCAAACCGGACATCTTCTGCTTCTTCCGGTTTTTCAACTTCCCATACGTGACCATCTTCCAACCAGGAATCGCAAACCTCCACCTGGTAGCCGTCGACGATTTTCTGCTTGAATAGTCCGTATTCATAGCGAATGCCGCAGCCATGCCCTTCCAGTTTCAACGTAGCGATGGAATCTAGGAAGCAAGCCGCCAGGCGACCCAAGCCCCCATTACCCAAGCCGGGATCGGCTTCCTGCTCTTTAATTTCATTCAGGTCGACGCCAAATTCTTTGCAGACAGCAGCAAACGTCTGATCCAAAGCCAAGTTGGCCAGGTTGTTACTCAAAGCCCGGCCAATCAGAAACTCCATCGACATATAGTAGAGTTTTTTGCCGTTGGCTGCATGGACTTTTTCTTCCGAAGCGGCCCACTTTTCCATGATCCGGTCGCGGGCAACCAAGGCAATTGCCTTATAAAGTTGTTTCGGATTGGCATTGGCGGCTTTGACGCCAAACAAGCCTTGCAATTTTTGCTCGATAGCGTCCCGAATCTCCCGACGATGCCAGACCTGTTTGAATTTCTTTAGCATTCAGAACGCCTCCTTCCCGGCAATATACGCAGTAGCGCGCAACGAATCATTCTTTGCTTGTAATACAACGTAACAATCATATAGTATTTTGCTACTACCGTGCAAGGAAATAATCCCCATCCTTGCTACTATATTATCGTCATTGAAATCGATCCGGATAACAAATGACGGCTAACGGCCATACCAACGGGCCGCTTGCGCCAACGCACCGGCCTGCAATTGTTCGGCTTGGCACAGAATTTCCGCACAGGCATTGGCGTCGCTGGCAGCGTCATGGTGGTTGAGCGGAATGCGCAGATGCGCGGCGACAGTCTGCAGTTGGTGATTGGGCAATTCCGGCCAGACCCGGCGGGCCACGGTAACCGAATCAATAGTTTGACCGCGCCAATAGCCGCTTTGATAATGTTTGATCAGCGCAAATAATACGCCCAAATCAAAGCGAGCATTGTGCGCCGCGATCCGACAATTATCCAGGTACGGCCAAATCTGCGGCCACAATTCGCCAAAGTCAGGCGCATTGGCAACCTGGCGCCAAGTAATTCCATGAATATAAGTAAAAGAAAACTCGGCTGTCGGCGGGCGGATCAACCACGACTTCCGTTCAACAATTTGCCCCGCCTGTACAATGGCAATACCCAGCGCGCAGGCGCTATTGGGGTTTGAATTGGCTGTCTCAAAATCGATCGCGGCAAAATCTAAACTGTTCAACATCCCAACTTCATCCAAACTTCCTTTTCATATAGTGATTTTCACCATTATATAGCGTCCCGCTTGTTGGATTCAAGGACAACAACGGCTTCGGCCACGATAGTTTTTTTAACTGATCAAGCTAAATCAGCAGGAAAATTCTAGCTGTTTTTAGAATTATATACAAAACACTCCATTGTTCAAAAATCTTTTGTCGCAACACAGCACGCAACAGCAGGATGGAAAAAACGAGGAGGAAGCGTCATGCACAAGATTCGGTTCAAAATGGTACTCGCGATGTCGCTGGTTACTTTAGCATCCTTAGCGATTCTTGGCGCCTACGCGATTTACAACATTCAGCAGACCAGCCAAAAAGAACTGCAGGACTACCGCGCCTCCCTCTATGAACAATTTGATCGCAGCATCAAACTGCAGGTCGAAACTACCGTAAGCCTGATTCAGGACATCTACAACCAACAGCAAAAAGGGCTGCTGCCGGAAGCGGAGGCAAAAAAGCGGGCCGCCGATTTGGTCCGCAATCTGCGATTTGATAACGGCAACTACTTCTGGGTCGACTACAGCAACGGCGTCAATGTGGTATTGCTTGGCCGCGATCAGGAAGGAAAAACCCGGATTGATGCCAAGGACGCCAAGGGAAATCAGTTCATTCGCGATATGATCAGCAACGGCTCCAAAGCGGGTGGCGGGTTTACCGAGTACTGGTTCGCCAAGCCGAATGAAAAAGAAGCGTTGCCCAAACGCAGTTACACGCTGTTATTCAAGCCGTACGATTTGGTGGTCGGCACAGGCAACTGGACCGATGATATCGAAAAAGTCATGAATAAGAAACGGGAAGCGGCTCAAGCCGAATTGCGCAAAAACATCGGCGTCATGCTCGGCTTAAGCTTTGTCGCCTTACTGCTGGCAATCATTCTGGCCACGGTCGC
>JBGSKE010000288.1:0-3777 GCA_041741355.1 Negativicutes bacterium
GGCGCCTGGGGCCAGGTGGAGCTGGCGCCGCGATAGTTTTTCAGTTCAGCGTAATCCCGATGTTATATTTTTTCAGCCACTGACCAAATGAGTATTGCAACTCGCTAAAATTGTTGTTGGCTAGGTTTGCGCGAGTATAAAAATCGCTGGCGCGCAAGGTAGTTTGAAAACGGTCGATGTGACCGAACGCCCGATCGCTTTGCTGCCAGGCGATACCCAGTCTGGCGACGATGCCTTCGTTGGTTAATTCGGCAATGTCGCTTTCATCATAAGCAACTCGCCGGGAATGAACAATGCTGCGGAGATTATGGCCGGACGCCTGGTAGAGCGGAACGACCTGCCGTTCCAGCAGGCGAAGGCCGGCGCTGACTGCTCGTTGACGGCTCAGTCTGCCAAAGACATATCCGTTGAACAGATCGATAAAAATATGGATGTACACCTTGCCGTGCAGCTGAATTTTATGTCCGCCAAAGCAATTGTACAGCAACAATTTGCCCGGTTCGTCGGTTTGCAGATCCTTATCGCGCAACTCCGGGTATACCTTCTTGATAAAATCTCGTTGACGGGTATTCAGACCGGCGCCGCAGTCGGAAAACAGTTTGCGCAGTAAAATGTCGCAAACATCTTCCCTTGTCGCCAGTTTGCATTCCTGCTTTAGTTGGCGCAGCTCAGCCATCGATATGGTCGGGTTCAGTTTTTGCAGGCAATGTAGCAGATGAAAGTCGTTCCAAAACGGATTTTGCAGCAAAATGGCGGTCAGCCGTCGGTGCAAGTCGGTCTGGACAGGGCAGAATCGGAAACTTGCCTCATGGTATTGGGGAATCGGTGATTTTTGCGGTTCCATTACATGATCGCCTCCTAAAAAATAATGCTGACCAGGAATCTACCATTCCGGTCAGCACATCAATGTGAAACAACTAAACACAACATAAACGATATCGTTTTGTATTTGAGTATATTATAGTTTGCTGTTTGGCAAATTTCAAGCAGGGAATTTGAAATAGTGAGCTAGTTACGTCTCGGCCATGATCTCGCCGGTGTGAGTCAGGTCGTAGCCGCCCATGCCGCGCAGTTCATTGCGGAAGGCCGGCGAGCGCAGCGCGGCCAACAACGCCTTAAACGTTGGCTTTTCTGCATCTTCGCGGCGGAGGATCAGGTCGTAGCGTTCTTTTTGCAAGGGAATAAAATCCAGTTCTTTGATCTGCATCGCTGCTTTTTCGATCCCCAGGCCAACATCGGCTTCACCGCGGGCCACGCGGCTGGCAACGGCGAGGTGACTCATTTCTTCATCGGCGTATCCGTTGATCCGGTCACGATCGATGTTGTGGATTCGCAACTTCTCGTCAAGCAGCACGCGGGCGCCGGAGCCGCACTCGCGATTCACAAAGCGAATCCCCGGTTTGCACAAATCCGCCCAATCCTGGATTCGCTTGGGATTGCCATTCGCCACATAAAAGCCTTCGGTGCGAAACACCAAATTGATGATCAGGGTGCGATGTCCCGGCAGCAGCCGGCGGACATACGGCGTGTTATAGCTGTCACTGTCGCTGTCCCACAAATGGGTGGTTACGACATTGGCTTTGCCGTGATAGAGGGCCAGCAGTCCGTCGATACTGCCGATGTAGTTGCGCAACAAGCGAATATGCGGCAGTTCTTTTTGCAGATGGCGGGTCAGGATGTCGAGCGACGAATCTTGGCCGCAGATGACCAATTCATCCGAACCGATCCGGGACGGGGCTGTCGCCGGTTCATTGATCTGAGGCGCAGGGCAACTTGCGCCCTTTGATTTATTGATATAGGCGTCCAGGTCGGCGGCTTCGACGCGGACTTTGCGGCCGATTCGATAGGCAGGCAAATCGCCGCGTTTAATCATCTCGTAAACAGTGAAACGGGTAATTTTGAGAATTTTGGCCAATTCTTCCGGCGTGTAGGACTGGCTGTCGGTCATGCTTGCCCCTCCATTTTCCCAATGATTGTTCTTGGCAAAAGCTCTTGCGTTTATCTTACAACAAATTGTATAATATCGCCATGATGGTTTTGTATTGTTTTGTTTAGTTATGAATTGATGCGGTGATTGCCGCAAATTCACCAGTCTATAATTAATCACAAATGATACAACGCCGTGTCAGTTGACGTAATTCTAGTTAGTTTACGTTTGCTGGCTTTTATTTTTATAGAAACTATAACATCAACAGGAGGAATCTAGCATGAAAAAACTGACAGGGTATTTGCTTCTCGGAATATTGGCGCTTAGCGTATTGGTTGCCGGCTGCGGCGGTGCAGCACAGCCGCCGGCGCCGAAAGCAGCGGTAACGCCGAAACCAGTGGAGCTAAATATTTCAGCTGCGGCAAGCATGAAGGACGCCATCGCGGAAATACAGGCCAATTACCAAAAGAAATCGCCGCAGGTAAAATTGATTGTTAACCTGGGCGCTTCCGGTTCCTTGCAAAAACAAATCGAACAAGGCGCTCCCGCCGATATTTTCATTTCCGCGTCGCCCAAGCAGATGAATGAGTTGGCGGCAAAAAATCTGGTAAACAAGGCGACGCGCAAAAACCTGCTGGAAAACAAGTTGGTGCTGATTGTCCCCAAAGATTCGACGCTTAAAATCAGCAAGTTGGAAGACCTGCAGAATGATGCGGTGAAACAAATCAGCATTGGCGAAACCAAGGTTGTTCCTGCCGGACAATACGCCGAGCAGGCGCTAAAAAAGCTGGGCGTCTGGGAGAAAGTCCAGAGCAAAATCGTCTTTGCCAAAGATGTTCGCACGGTCCTGGCCTATGTGGACACAGGCAATGTCGATGCGGGGCTCGTATATAAAACAGATGCCGCCGCCAGTAAAAAGGTGAAAATCCTGGCGACAGCCCCCGAGGGCAGCCATGCCCCGATTATCTATCCGGCGGCGGTGCTCGCCGGCACAAAGAATCAGAAAGCGGCTGAGGAATTCCTGGCCTATCTGGCCGGCCCTGAGGGCAAGACGGTATTTGAAAAATACGGCTTTGTCATGGGCAAATAAAAAAGTAAAGCAGGTGTCTGGATGTTGGAGTGGCAGCCGGTTTGGCTCTCAATAAAAGTGGCCTTGGCATCGCTGGTGTTCGTGCTGATTTTGGGCGTGTCGTTTGCTTATGCCATGCGCAAATGGGAGTTTACCGGCAAAGCGGCGGTGGAGGCGATTTTCTCGCTGCCGCTGGTCATGCCGCCGGTGGTGACCGGTTTTTTGCTTTTGGTCCTGATTGGCAAGCAAGGTCCAATCGGTCGTTTTTTAGCCGACACCTTCCAGACGCAGATCATTTTCACTCCCTATGCGGCTGTCCTTTCAGGCACTGTCGTTGCTTTTCCCTTGATGTATCAAAGTACCAAAGCAGCCTTCCAAAGCATCGACACCAAACTGGAAGATGCGGCCCGCACGTTGGGGGCGAATGAATGGCGCGTGTTTTGGACCGTCACTTTGCCGCTGGCCTGGCACGGCTTGCTGTCAGGGATTGTTTTGTCGTTTTCCCGCGCCCTCGGCGAGTTTGGCGCGACCATCATGGTGGCAGGCAACATCCCCGGTAAAACGCAGACGATTCCACTGGCCATCTACTTTGCCGCCGAGTCCAACGACATGGCGCTGGCGGGTTTGTATGTCCTGATCATCAGCCTGCTCACATTTTCAATGATCTTGGGCGTAAATCTGTGGGTGCGCAAGAAAAACCCGCTTGCCCCGACAAGGGGGATGTTCTGATGCTGTCTGTCGACATCAGCCATAATCTGCCCGATTTTTCGCTCCAGCTGCA
>JBGSKE010000289.1:0-20858 GCA_041741355.1 Negativicutes bacterium
CCAAGCGACCGGTCAGGCCGGCGACATAACCGATTTTGACCGGCTGGGATTGACCGCAGCCGCCAAGCAACATCGTCAAAGCAAGCAGTAGGGCGGGTACAGATGCTTTATACCGCATTGGGAAACCCCTCTTTACAACGCTAGCGCTTTGCGCGGATTCCTGCAAGCCTCAGGAAAAATACCGGAATATTATTGACAACATTTTACCATGATAGTGACCTGTTTCCAACAAAAAATGTAAATGCCAACGCTGGCCCCGTAGCGGTGACAATGAAAAAACAGCAGGGCCAGGGCGGAATCTTGGCGACAAGTTCGCGCGCGGCGCCTGCTGCTTTTGGGTGGGTTACTTTTAGTAAGGGTTCGGATTTGCGTTACTTTAGATGCGGAACTTCGCGACCGCCAGTTGCAGCTCCTCGGCCAGTTTGGCCAGTGCCTGGCTGGAGGCGGCAATCTCCTGCATTGCGGCTGACTGCTGTTCGGTGGCTGCCGACACGTTTTCGGATTCGGCAGCGGCGTCGCGGCTGAGGTGCTCCACTTCCTTGATCGAAGTCACGATGCGTTGGCTGCCGACCGCCGCTTCGTTCACTGCTTTGGCGATTACGGCGACTTGTTCGCTGACTTGACCGATTTGGCTATTGATCGCGGCAAAATTGTTGCCGGCTACGTTGACCAAATCGACTCCCTGGGCGATATCGCGAATCGCTGCGTCAATGGCGCCGACCACGTTGCCGATGCTGCCATGGTTTTTGTCGACCAGCTCCTTGATCTGGTGGGCGGCTGTTTCCGACTGCTCAGCCAATTTGCGGACCTCCTCGGCCACCACGGCAAAGCCGCGTCCTTGCTCGCCGGCCCGCGCCGCTTCGATCGCGGCGTTCAGCGCCAAGAGGTTGGTCTGCCCGGCAATCGTCGAGATCAGGCCGACGATTTCGCCGATCTGGGCCGAACTGGTTTTCAGTTCCTCAGCAGCAACTTGCGCTTGCTTCGACCCGCTGCTGACCGCGCCCATTTGATTGACTGCCGTATCGATGGAAGTTTTGCCTTCCAGCGCCGCCTTGGCGGTTTGCGACGACAGTGTCGCCATCTCGCCGGCGGTGGCGGCTACTTCTTGCATCGTTGCCGAAATTTCCTCGACAATCGCCGAGGTGTCATTGACGGCGCCGACTTGTTTCTCGCTGCCCAGCGCCACTTGCTGGATCGACTGGGCCACGTTGCCTGCGGCTTCAGCCGATTGCTGGGCGCTGGCAGTCAGCTCTTCCGACGATGCGGCGACATGCTCGGCCCCTTGGGCGATTTGCTTCAACAAGCTGCGCATGCTCAGGGTCAGGGCGTTGATCGCCGTCGCCAGTTTGCCGACTTCATCCTTGCGCCGCAGCAGATCAGGCGGTACGCTGGCGGTAAAGTTGCCTGCGGCCAGTTGGCCGAGATCGTCCACGGCAATGCCGAGCGGCCCAGTGATCCGACGAATCACAAAGAACATCGCAACCAAGCTGAGCGCCAGCAGAATAGCGCCGATGCCGCCGATCAACAGCTGCATGCTGGCGATGATGCCTTCCGCTTCTTTTACGTTGTTGCCGGCGAACAACACGCCGATCGGCTTGCCGGTCGGGCCGAGCAACGGCATATAGGCAGTCAGGTAAGGTTGGTTCAAAATGGTCGCCCGGCCATGAAACTCTTTGCCTTCAGTCAGCACTGGTTTGGCGATAGCCGGGTCGAGCTTGGTGCCGACCGCTCGCTTGCCGTCCACGATGATGGTCGTCGACAGTCTCACATCACCAAAAAATACCGTGAAATCAGCGCCGAACATTTTTTTGATCTGATCGACCAGCTCCATTTTGTCGAGTTGGTAACCAGTTGAAATTGCGCCGACAACCGCACCGGCAGCGTTGCGCACCGGAACGCCGGCCCGCACCGACAGTTTGACTACCGTTCCCGGCTCGATGTACGATACGGCTGTGCCTTTGAGCGCGCTGACAATATTGGCCTGGTTGGTGACGCTGTCGCCGCGTTTGGCTGGTTCATGGGTACGGGCGACCACTGCCCCGGCGGCGTTGGTCACAGTCAGAAAATCCAGCTTCAGCTCTTTGGCAATCGGCGTGGCCAGCGCCAGGACGGCATTGGTGTCATTGGCGGCGACCGCTGCCGCCAGTCCGGGATAGCCGGCCAAAACTTTGGCTTTGACCAGGGCGTCTTGCTTTTGCCCTTCCACTTCTGCGGCCAGTCCCTTGAGTCCTCTATCGGTTTCTTCCAGCATCGATTTGTTGACATAGCCGGAAAATTGCCAGATCGAAACACCCAGCGACGAACCGGCCAACAGCAACGCCATCAGAATGACCGGTAACAGAATTTGATTGCGAATGGACATAAAAAATCCCCCTCCCCTTGCGAAACGACAGACAACAAATGAATGTGTTTTCTATTATAACGCAAATATAGCGCAAAAAAATAGCGCTATGCTAGGGCAAAGCCGAGATATGGCGCAAAACACATATAATTTTCTGAGAATACGCCGCGAATTACGGTAATGAACTGCTGCGTTGCCTGAAAAGGGCAACGGGGCAGAATAAAAAGAAGTACGGCAATTGCCGGGGCGCATGTCCCTGGCGTTGCTGTACTTCTACTGGCGTCGTTTATTAGAGGTGGGTTACTTTTAGTACGGGGTGGCGATTAGAGTTCACGCGCGAACGCGGCAAACGTCTTGGTCGTGGGTTGATTGCACAACCGGGCCTGGCCAATGATGGTGTCGACCAGTTTTTCCGCGCCCTGGCGGACCACATTATAGACCGGTGTGGAAAGCTCGCTTCGCAGCGCGACCTGCAGGCGATGGAAGTCTACATAGGCCGGGTGATAGCTGTCGCTTTCCATCCGGTATTGCGGATAAAAAGGATTGACGGTGACCGCCAGCAGCGGCAGCCGTTTCAACACGCCGGTCTGTACGCCGGCGTCGGCCAGGCTGTCGATCAATTCGCAAAAAACAGTGGCTTTGCCGGCAACCAACAATTTAATCGGATCGGCGAAAATCAGTTGTCCGCGCTGCCGCCGCTTGATCCAGCCCGCGGTTAACTGCGCAAAAGCCGCTTCGCCGATAATGCCGGGAATATAAAGCTTGGCGCCGGGTTCCAGGCAGTCTGCGATCTGCGCTGCACCGGTCAGGCTAAACAGCGAAGCGCCCGGCCATTGCCGGATTGATTCTCCCTCCGGATGAAACAGGCAAATCTGCGTCGGCGCCGCAGCAAGCAATTCGCTGCTGCCCCTCAGGCAGGGCAAATGCAGGAGCTGTTCGATCTTGCCGGTTTCTCTGGCTAATAGCGGGATGTCGGTTGTCAAAGCCGCGCCGGTGGCAAGCACCAATCCGTCGGTTTCCACCAGCGGCGCCAGGCGGTTTAGCGCACCGTCCAGCAAAATGAAGCCCGGGCCGATCGCGCGAAATAAAGAAATCAGCCGTCTGGCCTCGGAGCTTTTATTGGGGCCGGCGGTTACCACCAGGCCCGGCGTCGTAATCCGGACCAGCTGCAACCGGCCAAGCGGCGTACTAATATCGGTTTCGCAGATTTGTTCGAATTTTGCCGTGCCGGCAGCCAGGCAACGGGCGGCAGTGGCGACGATATCGCCCGGCTCCACCGGAATTTTTGGCTTGGGTAGGCCGGTGACATTGTCCAGGTTTTCGCCGTCATAACCGATGCTGGTCAAAAAGACGGCGATTCCCCGGTTGCGCAGGCAAGCGAGGATCGCATTGGTCGTGGTTGTTTTGCCGGTGTTTTTGGCAGTGCCGGCGATGCCTAAAATATACTCCAGCAACGGCTTACCTCGAACCGCTAGGATTCATCCCAGTATTTTTCGACATCATGGATCAAACCGGCGATATGCTGATGCATGGCCGCTTTGGCCGCCTCCGGGTCTTGGGCGCGAACCGCGTCAACGATCCGTTGGTGGTCGATATGGATTTTGCTGCCGACGCGGCGGCGAATGGTCTCCAGTACCGGCGATAGCTGATGATCCTGACGAATCAGACCGATCGAGGCGCGCAGGATCTTGTTGCCGGCGATCCGGGCCAATTCCTCATGGAAGGCGACGTCTTCGTCAGCCGCGACCTGCTCGGTTTCCGCCCTGAGTTGTTGGCGGGTCAGGACGTTGGTCAGGGCGACAACATCAGCAGGCGTCGCGTTCTGCGCGGCGAGCGCTGCCAGGGCGCCTTCGATCGCATCGCGGGCGACCAGGACCTCCAGCAGTTCTTCCTTGGTATGACCCTGAACCGCCGAGGTCAGCTCTTCCCGCCATTGCTGGCGACGCTCCACCTGCAGCAGTTGCTGCAATCTGGCTTCGCCGGCGCCCGACAAACTGCGCCCCTGATAGCCGGCCTTTTCCGTATAGGCTTGCAGGTCGAAGTCCCGCAGCAACCTGCCGGTTGTGGCTTCACTGATCCGAAAACCGCGCGCCTGCAGCGCGGCGCACAAGGAGCCGCAGCCGACCGGCTGGGTAGAGTCGCGCAATAGAAGCAACAATTCTTTTTCCACAGCTTCTTTTTCGTTTAGCATAGCGGCTCCTTTTCATTCATAGTTCATAGTGCGCTGATGGATTAGCCGGCGAAAAATCCGCTCATGCCGGCAGTCGCGACGCGTTGGCCAATTTCGGCGATATCGGTTGTATAGAGGTTGTTTTCCTTCATTTTATCAAATAACACCGAACCGGAGAAAGTATATTTCTTTTTCAGTCCGGCTTCAGTTTGCATGCTGTCCCGCACGTAGGCGATACCAAAGCCGCAGGCCAGCGAAGTCGGAATCGGCTCGGGCGATTTGCCCTGCGCGAAACGGGCGGCGTTGCGTCCGGCCAGACTGCCGGTGATGATCGCTTCGGTGTGGCCGACCAGTAGACCGGCTTTTTCACCGCCGCAGAAAACATTGGCGAGACCTTCCACTTTCATGCAGTTGTCGCGCGGCGCTAGCGCCAGGTAGCGCATCGAGTTGCCGATGCCGCCGGAGTAGGGGTCTTCGAACCGCGCATTTTCGCAGCCGGGGATTTGTCGCAAAATGTGCAGCGGGTAGTAAGAGGTCATTAGTTTGGCATGACCGGTGTCAAGCAAAATGATATTTTCGGCGAACTCTTTCAGCGCATACTGCTGGCAGGCTTTTTGCCCCAGCGACTCCATGCTTTTCTGCAGCGCCTGGGGAATCGGAATCACAACCACGCCGGTTTGGTTCAATTGCTGCTGGATCGCTTCGCTGAGCGAATCTTTGTGCAGTTTGCAGGAACCGCTCATCGCGCCGAACGACCCGTCTTCCTTCATTCCCATGATTTCGGCAGCGCCGGCTTTGCCGCAGAGGCTGACCCGGGGGCCGAAGGTGGGGCAGCGCAGTACGCACATCGCGCAGCCATTGCCGTATTTGCTGCAGTTGCCCATCGGACCGGCGGTGCCGGTGGTATCGACGAACACGTCCGCTTCGATCCGTTCGTCGGACTTGCCGTGGTATTCATCAAAAACTAGCGAACTGACGGCGTTCTGGTCGAAGGTCAGGTCTTTGAACCGGCTGGACAGATGCAGTTTGACGCCTGCCGCTTGCAGGACGCTGCGCACAGCCGGCTCGATCCGCGACACATCATATAAATTGGCATGTTTGTGGCCGGGAAACTCGATGTTGGTATGACGGGCCTGCGCATCGGCGACGCGGAACAACTCGCCGCCGCCCATCGCCAGCATTTCCTCGGTGACGGTGTAGCGGCCATTGTTGCGCATGATGCCGCCAACCAGGCCGGTTCCCAGCAGCATATCGGTCCGTTCAAACAGCTCCACATCGCAGCCGGCTTTTTTCGCTTCCAGGGCAGCGGAGCAACCAGACCAGCCTCCGCCAACAATTACTACTTTCTTCGCCATTTTTTCTTCCCCCCAAAAAATTTGATATTGCATGATAACAACTGATTCTACTGCCAAAACATCGTTGCTTGCGATTTTGGTTGCCAAAATCACAATTACATTAGGAATATAGCTACAATGGTCGTTGCGATAAAGCCAACAACAACCGGAATCAGGTTTTTGCGGGCAAGCTCAATCGGGTTGACACCGCAGATCGCCGCAACGGGGATCAGGCCCCAGGGAATGATCGTGCCGCCGCCTGTCCAGACGCCGGCGATTTGGCCGAGGGCCGCCAGGGTAGCTGTATCACAGGAAATTGCTTTGCCAAAGGTTGCGGCTACGCTGCCAACAAGCGGCAGCGGCGAAAATCCGGAGCCGTCAAGACCAACGACAATGCCTGTTGCCAGGGTGACGAAGGCTACGAAACCCTTATTCAAGGGAACAGCCTGCGACAGAGCGATACCGAAGTCTTCCAGGAAGCCGGTCGCTGCCTTGGCGTCCAAGATCTGCCTGGCCAAGTCGCCTTTACCCATAAAGAAGAAACCGCCGATGATAATGACCGGCGCAAAAATCTTGATCCCAAACATAAAGCCATCTCTGACATAGTCGGTAACCTTCTCCAGTTCAGCCCAGCCAAACTTAAGCATAGTGCCAACCGACAGGATAATGACGGCGGTAGCGCCAAGCAGAGCGGTCGCATCGCCGCCACGCAGTTTTAGTGTAAGCATCGCATAGATATCCAGTGCGAAGGCTAAGGGAGTAACGACGGCCAGGAAATAAGAAACCCAATTAATTTCGCGCTTTACCGAAGCGGCGGCAACTAACTCCAGGTCAGCCTTTATCGCGCCGGGATTCGCCTTCATATCCCGCCTGACAAGCCAAAAGGCAACAACAGTAGTGACGAGGCCCATCGTAATCGCCAGCGGTATGCTGGCGGCTATAATCGGCGAAGGGTCTGCAAAACCGGCCGCCTTGGCAGTAATGGTCGGCGCGCCTTGGATAATATAGTCGGTCGAAAGCGCGATGCCATGGCCAAACAGGTTCATCGACATGGCCGCCCCCATGGCAGGAAGCCCCGCCCTGACTGCGACCGGGAACATAATCGCGCCAATTAACGCGGTGGCTGGGGAAGGCCAGAAAAACCAGGAGGCAATCATCATGCTGACGCCCAAAACCCAGAAAGCAATACTCGGGTTGACCATCAATTTGGCTGCAGGACTCATGACAATGTAATCGGCGCCGGTTTCCGTTAGCAGCTTGGACAAGGCCACAACCAGGGAAATGATCACAATGATGCTCCAAAACTCGTTGCCGGCGACGATTAACGCATTGTATACAGTAGTTATTCCGCCGACGAAGCTTTGCTTATATAACCAACCAACAGACAATAGGCCGAGCACGCAGGGGACCAGTGGATCTTTTCTGAACCCCATGACCACAATGACTACGCCGACCCAAAACAGGAATAACCAGTGGGCAGTCGTTAATTCTACTGACATGTGATTGCCTCCCAATCCATAGGGTTTGCTCTTTTTATTTCAATTTGACGACCAGTTCCACTTCGCAGGCGGCGTCCAGCGGCAATTCGGCCACGCCTACCGCCGACCGGGCATGTTTGCCGGCATCACCGAACACTTGCCCCAGCAGTTCGGAGGCGCCATTGATCACTTTGGGTTGGCCGGTGAAGCCGCTGGCGCTGTTGACGAAGCCGACGACCTTGACCACTTGTTCAATCCGGTCCAGACTGCCCAAGGCGGCCTTTAGCGCTGCCAGACAATTGATCGCGCAGATGCGGGCCGCTTCATAGCCGGCCTTTTCATCGACCGGGCCGCCGACTTTTCCCTGATACGCCAGTTTGCCGTCGACGAGCGGGATCTGGCCCGAGGTGTAGGCCCAACCATCGATTATGACCACGGGAACATAGGCTGCCAGCGGAATGGCCGGCACCGGCAGTTCGATCTGCAGTTCTTTCAGTTTTGCTTCGGGCGTCATCAGTTGTTCCTCCTTTGATTGCGGCATAGCAAAGCGCAACCGGGCGCCAGGCCGGGCTCCGCTCTCCACGCCGGTTGTTAGCTTCGTGGTGGCGATTACGATATTGAGGTGGTTGGGCATGTGTGTTTCGTCAAAGCCGGCTACCGCGCCGATGCACTGCTCGTCCAGCCAGACCGTGTCGCCGCGTAGGATCACGCCGCCCTCGCTTACGCTGAAGAAGCCGAGGTAGGCGATCCGGTCGACTTGCCTGCCGGGCATTGCCGCCGGCTCGTCGGTCAGGATCAGTTCGTGAACCTGGTGGCGGCTGACGCAGCGGGATGGCGGTGTGATGAGCGACAGTCCGCGGTTTTCCATGCGTCCGTCCAGCGTAACGACCAGCTGGCCAGTGACATCGCTTTTAAAGGCATAGGGGTTTTTGCTAAATTTGCCTTCTTTATAGGGGTCATTCGACGACATGCCCAGAACCTCCTCTTGCTGTTAGTTAGACCAGGCCCGCATATTTGGCGGTGATTTCGATCAATTTGACCAGGGCGCGAATGGCTGGGCGCATTGCGGC
Organism: Negativicutes bacterium; assembly: GCA_041741355.1. GTDB lineage: Bacteria > Bacillota > Negativicutes > UBA1444 > UBA1444 > UBA1444. The sequence continues at coordinate 8,394 of JBGSKE010000289.1, forward strand.
TTCGATCAGTTGTCCTTTGCTGTCGCAAGTGCCCAAGCCAGGTGAGATATAGATGTTGCCGTCATAGGCGACGGTGGGGATGACGCCCATCTGGGCCATGCCGGTCTGCAGGATGTTCGATCCGGCGTACATGTCTTCGATCGAGAAGATCGGCAGTCCCATTTCGCCATTGGCCCAGGTTGCTTCGTAGTTGACTTCCACCGCGGTGGAATTGTAGGACTTGCTGATCAACAGGCCGTCTTTGAGCCGCTGCGGCAAGTTGATCTTGGCAAATTCTTCGCGGACGATTTTTTCCAGTGCGTCGACCGGAGCAGTCAAGACTTCCGGGTTGTCGCGCAGGACTTTCAGCGCCTGGATCTGGGTCAGCAGCGCCTCTTTGCCGGCGTCGAACGTGACATAGGCTGCTTTGCCGTAGGAGGCGGTGGTGCCGAAACGATCGCCGTGCATGCCGAGTGCGCGCCGGATCGGTACCATGCAGTCTTCTTTGCCGATGATCAGACCGCTGGTCGCCGCGCCGGTCGCCTTGTCCATGCTGTAAATGATCACGTCGGCGCCGGATTTGATCGGGTTGCAGCCGACAAACGGCAGGCCCCAGGCGTTGTCGATCACATAGGGGACGTTGTAGTCGCGGGCGATTTCGCCGATATATTTTTGCAACAGCGGCGTGCCGTCGGCATCTTTTTTGGCGTAGCCGTAACCGGGAGTTTCATAGCCGAGCGAGGTAAAACCGGCCAGCATCGACGCGTGAATCGCCGCCTGTTTTTCCAGCACCAGTTTGGATTGCTCGGGGTCGACGCCGGTCAGCAGAGGGACCGGATGATATTTGATGCCGTGTACATCATATTTGGCCCCGGCCAGCGGCACGATGACCGTATCGAGATTGTTCTGGCGTTTGCCGTAGAAACCGAGTTCGCCGGCGGTCGAGCCGCGATCGGCGTAGATGTCCTTGTAGCGGGGCGGTACAGGGCGGCCATAGCTGGCCTGATGATGCATGTGTTTTTCGTAAGGGGCGATATAGCGGGAGCGGTAGCTGTCGCCGCGGCCCATCATCGGCGGGCTGAACAGGCTGTCGAAAGTGACCCACAGTCCGGCTTCGCAGGTGGAAGTCGGCGCCGCGTCATACTCGTCGCCATAGACGCTCTTGACCAGTTCGCGGATTTCATCGACCAGCTTGGCTAGCGGAATGACTTCTTTCGCGCCGTCCTCGCCGGCTTTCATGATGTCGTCGCGCAGCGGGGCCGGGCAGCCGGAGATGGCGCCGGTCAGGCCGAACTTGCCTTTGAGCTCCTTGGGCACGATTTCTTCCGCCGCCGCTTTGGCTTCGGCGTAGAGGGCCGGGATGTTCTGTTGCAGTTGGCGGTACATTTCGAATTTGTAGTTGGGTTTCATTAGTGTTGCCTCCCTTTATATTGTAGTTTTGGACTTCACGGTATCTTTGCCGGCGCGGCCGGGATTGGCGCCTTCTTCGCGGGAGCCGAGGCAGCCGGCGTGCAGGGCGGCGACAAAATCGCCGCAAGCGAGTACGCTGGTTAAGGTTTTTTCGATGCCGTCAACCAATTGGTCGGCAAAGACCTGCGCCTGGTCGGTCGGGGCGATGCCGGCCCGGCCAAAGAAGCGGAACCCTTCCTGTACGGCGCGCAGGGTGTCGATCTTGGCGGGGGCGGAGATGGGGCCGCCGGAATAGGCCTCGTCGGTGGAGGCGATGGAAACGGCGTCCACATTGAGGGTAGCCGCCAGGCAGGCATGCAGCGCAGTGGTCATCGCCGACTGCACCCGGTCTTCGGTGTGGGTCAAAAAGCCGACCGGCGCGCCCGGCCAGAGCGGTGCGTTCAGGATTGCCCGCAGGGCGATGATCTTGGCTGCATTGAAGTCGATGTAGTTATCTTCCATCAGGCCGTTGATCATGACTTCCGGCGAACAGGCGAACAAAGGCTGCAAAATCGGCCGAGCCCCCAGTTTCCGGGCCAGACCGGCCACGATCAGCATGCCGGCGAACGCTTTGTGGGCGGGGACGCCGGACAGTTCTTCGTTGGTTACGACATCGAACGGCATACCATATTGTTTTGCGTACAGGATGGCATGGTAGCCGTCGATTGTCATGCGGGCCGGATCGGTTCCGGCTGCCAGCGAGCCGTAACAGATGTTGATTTTAGTAAGATCAGCGCCGATTTTGCCGGCCAGAACGACGGTTTCCGGCGTGTTGAGTCCCCGGTGCGCCCGGACTTGCCAGAGCGTGGAGGGTTCGAGCGCCCGCTGGATTCGGTTCAGGTTGGCCGGGGTAATGACGGTGCCGTCTTCCTGATGGGTAAGGAATCCGTCGAGTAAGCCTTCGGTTCTGGCGCCCCAGGAAGGGTCGAAGTGGATGACGCCGTCGGCGCCCCAGGCCTCGCTGGCCAGGATGTGACCGATATCCATGAACGGGCAGCCGGTGCCGTACTGATTGAAGACCAACGGCCCCGGGCGCTTGTGCTGCAAGGACTGGACCGACATGCGCAGCTTGGTTTCGGCCAGATACTGCTCCAGTCCGTCGACTTCCTGCTGACTGAACCGGCGTGTTTTCGGGTGCAACTGCCCGTCAGCGTAGAAGTTCGCCGGCAGTTCGCCGCAGAGCGGCGCGTAGTGTTGGTAAAAGTCGCCGACGCCCATGCGGGCCCGCCACAGGTCGACATCCCAGGCTGCATCACGCAACTTGGCCCGTTCGACGCCCGGTGAAGTCCGCCGGCTGGCCCAGTCGATGATTTGGTCGGTGATCCGGTCGATTTTGGCGGCGATGCCGGCATGTCGCCAGGCATAATCATAGCCGTCGGTGAGGTTGCGCTTCGTTTTGCCGCTGCGCAACACTTCCGGGTTGTATTCGGTTCCTTCGATAAAACAGACGACCTGTTCGACGCTGGTTCCCTGACCGAAGCCCGCGTCAAAGCCGAGTTCTGCGGCCAGTTCGCTGCGGATCGCCATGCCGCCGACGCCGATTTTCATGTTGTCCCGCAGACCGGCGGCGTCAGCCAGGTCCACCATGCGGGCCAGGTTCTCCGCCACGCCGTAGCCTAGCGTGCGGCTGAGCAGTAACACCGCCGGGTTATATTGCAGTGCTTGCTCGATGATTTCCTCTGTCGTCAGGTCCGGCGGCAACAGCAGCGTTGCATAGCCCGCAGCGCTAAGGCCGCGCGCGATCAGTTTCAGGCCGATGTCATGGACCGGATCCAGAGGCGCCAACAATATTCTGCGCATGGAATCACCCCGCTTTCCCGGTCTGCTTGAGCCATTGGTATTTATCAGCCGGACGATGGATATAAGCTCTGCCGCGGATGCGCACGCCGGGACCTTCAAACTGGGCGAACACAACATCGACATCGGTAAAGCCGAACCCTTTCAGGATGTCTAGCATCAAGCTGCGTCCTTCGGCTTCTGAGGCGCAGACCAACAACGTTTCTACGTCGATGGCGTCCATGACTTTTTCCAGTGACTGAACCATGGGATCACCTCCGGAAAATATCGCTCATCTATGATGATTAGCGAAAATGCGAACGTGTCTACACGGAAGAAAACTGGCGGGGGAGCCTCTCCCCCGCGACAATCGAAACAGACGAGGGATTACTTCATGATCAGCGGGGTGAGGAATTCGGCGATCAGGAAGGCGGTGATGATACGCAGGACGATTCCCAGTACGGCCGCTTTGACCGCTTCGTTCTCATCCAGATCGGAGACTCCTTTCCAGATCATCGGAATTTGTCCGAAAACCACGCCCAAGGGCAAACCGGAAGACGCGAGGATGAAAGAGCCGACAACGAGCTTGGGCGGCAGAGTTCCCGCCGTTTTGGTCAGCATGCCCATGGCCAGAGTGGGTGAGGCCAGGATCGAGACCATGCCGGTTTCCATATCGATGGAAAAGATGTTGAGCACGGCGGTGAGCGCGTTGTGGATATATTGCCAGATGCCGGCATATTCCAAGGCGCCGATAATACCAAACACGGCGGCGGTGGCCGGGATGACGATCAGGAACAGAACCTCGGCCCCCTCCTTGGCTGCGCCGAACAGGACCGGCAACCAGGAAGTGGTTGGCGTATAGCGGGGCAGATCATCGATTTCAACCGCTTTGGTGTCGCGGTAAATCGTGTGCTTTAGCAAAAATGGCATTACGATCAGTGGCATAAAAATGCCGATGACGATGACGGGAAAAACGCTGACCTTGGCGGCGGTCAGACAGACAATGCCAAGCATAAAGGTGGAGAAGGATTGCTGCGACTGAACCATGGTACAGATGGCGATTTTTTGCTCGTCGCGGGTGGCGTTGGCCTGCTTTAGCACCGGTCCGGTGATGCGACCGGCGGCGTTGATATCGCCGAGGATATTGTAAATGCCGGGGATGACTACCGCCGGGTTGACGCCGATCCAACGGGTGATCGGCACGAAAATACGGATCAGGGCGTCGGTGAATCCGGCCCGCTCCAGCAGGCGGCCGGTGATGACGCTACAGATGATCGCCCAGCCGACCATGCCGCTGATGAAAGCGTTGAAAGCGATCGATTGGACCTTTTTCGCGGCGGCGGTAAATGCGCCGGCAACCGGCCCCGGATACCAGAACAAAGCTCCCAGTGACAAGGCAACCAGAACAAAACCAACATATTCGGCTGTGGTCATGGGTCTTTTGCTGCGGGCTGTCTTTTGCTCCACTCCATTGCTCATGATTATTCTGCCTCCTCCGTTTAATTTGGCTTGGAAACCAGAAACCGAGCCGCGATATCGCGGGCGTATTCACGCAGGGCGGGTGTGCCGACCTGATCCAGCGGGGTTGAGGTGATTCGTTCGCGGAACAGGACGACTTCCGTATCCGGTAGCAGCGTTTGCAGGGCGATGGCCAGCGGCATGCCGTTTTCCAGGATCTCCATCGCATGCGAATTGCCGACGATGAAGTTCAGGCCCAGTTCGCGGGCTTTGGCCACCAGCGGGTGCGTGTCGCTTACCCGGCTGATCGAAGCCAGTACGGTGTCGGCTTCCGGGAACTTCTGTTTGACAGCGGCCAGGTGGTCGGCCGTAAATCCGGTGTGGGGAAAGATATGAATGATCGTGCCGGCTTGGCTGTCGGGATTGCCGACCAGTATTTTTCCGCCGGTGGCGACGTTGGTCTCCATGATGCCATTGCAGCAGCGGGATGTTCGTTCCATGATCAACATTTTTTGCTCTTCGTCAAGACCCATGAAGTCTTGCAACCGCTGCAGCATGTCTCCCAGTGTGTTCACGCCGTCCAGCGTGCGACCGACGAACAGGATGTTGCCGGGAATGCCGCCGTAAGCGATGTCGACATGAAACGTCTTGTGTCCGTGAATCAGTGGAATGCCAGGGTGCAGGCCGTGAAACGCTTCGTGCAGTTCAAACACCGACAATCCATAAAGCTCAAGATAAGTCCGCAAAGTAACGCCGCCCGAGTTGGCCGCCTCCACGATCGGATGATGGGCGACGATGGCATCGACGCCAGTCGCGCCGGCGAGTTCGATATTACATTCGGTCAATGTCATGGTTACGGCGATTTTTTTGACGGGCGACTCCAGTTTGCCGCAGACCAAGCCGGGGGTTTCCATGCAGCTTTTGCCGGGAATATTGGAAGACTTGATGACTACGAAACGATTTTTGCCGCTGAAGATATCGCCGAGATCTTTGACGCATCTTCCGCCGGTGATCTTGTCGAGGGCTTGCAGGACGTCATAACCGGTTGCCATTTGTTTCCCTCCCTATCGTTTGGGTTTGCCGCAGGGGACCAAATCCGTTGTGCTTTTTGGTGTTTTGCCCTCCTTTCCGAAAAAAACAGAAAAGCTACCGCTTCGTCCCGACGTCCACGCAAACGTTTTGTACGCATGCGTAACCATTGTTACGAAAAACGGTAGCTTTCGTCTCTCTTGCGAGTTCTTACAGCCGAACCGGTAGTATTCTGTTGGGAAAAATCTTGTGAAACAGCGTTAGCTCATCACTGATGATTACCGTTTGATTATGCTAATTCTGCATTCGTTTTTTAATTCCTGCTAGTTTTACAAAAAAATAAAATTTATTTTTTGTCGGCGGTCAACGGCTCAAATCGGCGCCGTCAATACAATGACCGTGATGGCCAGCTCATGCTCCGGATCGTAGTCTTTCAGCACACTTTTGACCGGCAGCTGGATCTGTTCGATCAGCTCTTTTTTCAGGCGCCTTTTGTATTCGTCGAGAATCGCTACATCGACAAACCGGGTCGTCGTCCGGTCGATGCCGTCTAGCGCGGCCAAAGCCGGAATCCGTTTGTGGTCGGCGGAAATCACGATCTTGTCTTCCATGATCGCGACCCGTTGCTTGCGCAGCCCGGTGCCAAACATGGTGATGTTGACATTGTTGTTGACGCGCATGACTTCCTGCTTCAGATCGATTGCCGTCATTTGTACATGGACCTCCTGCTCAAAGAACTTTCAAAGAATTGAGGTTGACAAAAATTTTCAGAAGCGTATTATGGGGGCATAGTGAATTGTTCGGAAACACAAACAACTTGACACGGGGCTGACGGGAGGGGGTCGGTTTGGAAGAGGAAGAATGGTCGGATTTTTTTGACTGGGTCGAGCAATTCGGCTGACACAGTCGCCGATCAGGAATGTCGCTTTAGCCCGGCCAACTCGACTGCGATTTGAATAAAGCGTTGGATTTGCTTTTCGCTGTAACCGGCGGAAAGCATTTTTTCATACATTTCGGTTGCCTTGGGGGAGGGCGGCGCGCTGAACAACTGGGCAAAGTTGCTGATTTTTCCGGCTTGTTCGGGGCTGACGCCAAGCAACAAATCGGTGGTAATGCCGTAATACGCCGCCAGTTTGGTGATGGCTTCCAAGCTTGGTTTGCTTTTGCCGCTTTCCCAGCCGTGGACGGTCTGTTTTTCGGCGCCAACCGCCCGACCGACTTCTTCCAGCGTTCGCTGCCGGCTGATGCGCAACTGTTTTAATCGTTCCTTTAGCCCGAATGGGCTTTCATGGGGCACTGCGATCCGCTCCTTCAAAACTATGCAATCCGCGCGTAGATTACCCCCATTATAGTATGCAGTTGTCGAACACGCAATAAACAATAAGCAACAGGCGAACCTGTTGACAAGTAAGCAAATTTCGTACTATAATTACATTGTAATAAAAACGCGAACCAAGGAAGTGGGGATATGCAGGTAAGGTAAAGTTGGTAACGACCGCAAGGGCGTACCGGCTATTTTTTTGACGATAAGGCAGGTTAACATTTCTTATCGACATAAGTGCAACCACGGCCTTCGCTGTCGCTAGAATCTCGGCGAAAACCGGGTTTTCTAATGCCCATCTGGTCAGCTAATGGCGAACGAAAAACGTGGTAATAAAAACGAGTACGAGCCGAGCGTGGATCGTACGAAAGTAAGGAAGGTGAAAAGTCCGATGCAGTCAAATTTGCGTTTGATCCGACAAACCATGACCAATTTTAAGGGCGCGCGTAATGTGCGATTTGAACCGAACGGCTGCGACGCGGCTGTCCATGGTGCCAATGCCACCGGCAAAACCACACTGCTGGACGGATTTTTGTGGTTGTTGTTTGACAAGGATTCGGCTGGGCGCAAGGATTTTGAAATAAAGACGCAGGATGCGGCAGGCCGGGCGATCCCGATGCTCGACCACAGCGTGTAGTTGGTACTGGACAAGGACGGCGAACAGGTGACGCTGCGCAAGACGCTCAGCGAATCCTGGGTCAAGGCCCGCGGCGCGGCGACTGCCGCATTCAGCGGACACAAGGTCGTCTATGAAATCGACGGCGCGCCGCGGCAAAAGAAGGAGTTTGACGCCGTGACAGGCCGCTTGTGCGCCGAAGGGCTGCTGCGGGAGGCGCAAGTGCAAGCGGTTTTGCGTGAAATCACCGAAGCGTCCTTGACCGCAGATTCACAGAACGACCTATACGCCGCTGTGTATGAGCTCTTAAGCAAGATATTCCCCGATTTCAACCTCAATATCGCACTGCTGGATGAAGAAAATGCCCAGGTCATCTTTCCCTATTGTCAGACTGAGGTCGATTTTTTGCCACAGTGTCGGCCAACTCAAAAAGGGCTGACCGAATACACGCTTCGGCAAAATCAAACGGTTTGGTTAACGGCGGCCGATATTGAAAGACTTCACGCCACCGGTGAACTGGACCTGAAGCTGGTCGATTTGCACTAATGGCTGGGAACGCCGCTGCGAGATTCGCAAGGAAATCCGTTCGGCGTTTTGTCGGTGTTCCTGTTAAACAGGCAAACCGTCTTTCCTGAGGACGTTGTAGAAATCACGACAATGATTGCGACGCAGTTATCGATTGCCGTGGAACGCCGCAAAGCGGAAGCGACCTATATTGCAAGCAAGTTAAAACGGGCCAATGAAATCCAGCAAGACGATTTGGTGGCGGCGCGGGTGCAGCAAGCGTTGCTGTCACAGCCGGAGGCGTCAGAGTATCTTGAATTTGCCGCGATTTACAAGCCGCTCGGCTATATCGACGGGGATCTCTATTTTGTCGACTGGCGCTATCAGGGGAATCTGTTGCGCGGCTTCTTGATCGACGCGATGGGGCACGGCATGGCTACAGCGCTGCATACCGCGTCACTACACGCTTTGCTGCGTGAGATCAACGAACAGGACCTGCCCCTGGCATCGGCGATGCACTGGCTTAATAAGAAGGCGGCGGACTATTTCGACGAGGCGACGTTTGCCGGCGCATTAAGTTTCGAGTTTGATTTGCAGACCCGCACCTTGCGCTGGACCTGCGCCGGCATCTCCGCGTTCTTGGTAGCGACAAAGTCGTCGCTGGGCAAGCTGGAGTGCCCCGGCATGTGTTTGGGGATCGACGCGGAAGAAGCGTTCGAAGTGCACTCGATGCCGATTGATGCGGGCGATTCGTTCTATTTCATGACCGATGGCATGATTCACTTGTTGCAGCAAAAAGCAGAACTGCCGCTGGCGCGATTCGCTGAAACCGTCGCAGTGTTAAAAGGTCTGACCGAGGAAGAATCCCTGACTGATGATGCCACGGTTTTGTGTATTAGAGTTTCTGCTCTGCCTAAATCGCCTGTGCGCTAGGATGGCTGGCCCAAGCTGATCCGGTTCCAAGACTACGGAGACTACCAACGCTTCAAAGGCGAAGTGGGCAGGATTTTGGCCGAAGTGACCGGAAAAACTCATTCCTTGCAGGAAGTGGCCGTGCATGAGGCATTGGCCAATGCGATGGAATGCCGGGATGGTTTTCCCCGCCAGCACCGTGCGCGGATTCGGTTCAACAAGATCGGCAATCGCTTGATCGTACGGGTGAATACCTCACGGATCGGCTTTGCCGGCAATGCTGTGCTGCGCCGCCTACGGTCGCATCCGGAGGACATGTTCTCTTTTGGCGAAGATGCCGGGATGGGGCGCGGCATTCCGATCATGCTCTCGACTTCGCATAAAATGACCTACAACAGTGAGGGTACGGAGCTGCTGTTGATGTGGAAGCTGTAACCAAAGAAAAAACTGCGCTGAGATTGTTAGTCGCTTTGTCGCTGCGCGCGGGCTCCAGCTTTTGGGGTTTATTTTTTTGCTGTACTTCATACTTTGGGCGGCGGTTCATCATGTGGCGGTTTTCAGGTTGGTTCAGGCATAATACAAATCATGATTGTCCGGCAGGCTCGCAGCCGCGCGTAGTGGCGGTCGAAGATGGATGGGACAATAATATCTCGCAAATGATTGGTGGGAGATAAAAGGTTTTGCTTTCTTAACATAGAATTTTAAGCGATGTGTATTACTGATGCTATCCATAACAGATAAAATGACCTACAATAGCTAAGGGACCGAAGGATTACTCGCCTGGAACTGTCACCATTTACAGCAGAGGAAGGTTGAACAATGAATAAAGGGCTTTGGCGTCTGGGATATGGCGTGATTCTGGTGGTAGTAATCTGGCTGGCAACGGCAGCGATTGTAGTCCGGGATTATGAATTGGAAATCAGCCAAATCAACCGGGATAACGACCAACTGACCCGGAGCCTGGAAGAACACGTTCGCAGTTCTCTCCACGCAGCGGATGCTAAACTGCTGCTGATGAAGTCCGAGTACGAACGAGCCGGGGTTACGCAGGCCGTGGGCACGGTCGTGCAGTCGGTCCGTTCCAATCCGTTGCTGCTGCAAAGCCTGATCCTCGATGCGCAGGGCCGTATTGTCCGCAGCACGTACCCGGGGCCTCCGGACACAAACTATGCCGACCGGGCCTATTTTCAGTTTCACCGGCAAAATGACAAGGGACAGCTTTATGTCAGCCAACCGAGGCAAGGAAGAATTACCGGCAAAATGTCGATTTACCTCAGCCGACGATTGAACGCTCCGGACGGTGGATTTGCCGGAATTGTGGTTTTGGCGGTAAATCCTGAATATTTTTCGAGTTTCTATCGTTCGATGGATTTGCAACAAGGTCGATTGGTACGGGTGGTAGGCGAGGATGGAATCGTCAGGGCCAGCTGGAATCATCGCGTGGACGAAATGGGCCAGGATATTGCCGGCGGGGCATTGTTTCAGGCTCTGGGGCAAAAACGTATCGGGGCGTATCAGTCGCCGGGCATCCATTACAGGGTGGATCGTTTTTTCAGCTACCGGGCGATGTCCGATTTTCCGCTGATCGTCCAGGTCGGTTATGAAACGGATTTCGCTTTGGCCGAGTATCGCCAGCGGCGAAATGCTTCCTGGTGGATTGCGTTGTTCGGGACCTTGGTTGTGGCGTTTTTCATCCTGGTAGAATTTCGGCGGGAAGTTGCCAAGCAACAGGCTGAAACTGCGTTGCGGCAAAAGGAGCGTTTGAACCGTACGATTTTGCAGACCACGGACGATGGCTACTGGGTGGTTGACGCCGGTGGGCGCATGGTGGATGTGAACGAGGCCTACTGCCGGATGAGCGGCTATTCTCACGAAGAATTCCTCGGCCTGCATATTCAGGACGTGGATGCCGATGAGCCGAGTGCTGAGACGTCGGCTCGGATTGAGCGAATCATACAGACTGGGTCGGAACGGTTTGAAGTCCGCCATCGCCGCAAAAACGGCAGCGTATTCGACGTAGAGATCACAGCAACCCTGCTGCCTGGGGAATCGCCGTTAATGGTCTGTTTTTGCCGGGACATCAGCGAGCGGCGACGAAATTTGCTGGAATTGCAAAAAGCGAAAAAACTGGCCGAAGAAAGTGAAGCTCGCTTCAAGGCGCTGCACGATGCTTCTTTTGGCGGCATTATGATTCATGATCAGGGCATTATCCTCGATGTGAACCAGGGAATGACTGAAATGAGCGGTTATTCTGTCGCGGAGTTGATCGGCATGGACGGCTTGCAGTTGGTTGCCCCCGGCTCTCGGGTGTTGGTGACGACCCATATGCTGTGTGGCTTCGAAAAACCCTATGCGGCGGTCGGTTTGCGTAAGAACGGCGCAGAATATCCTTTGCGGATCGCCGGACGGAAAATCAGCTATCAGGGAAAACCGGTTCGCGTGGTCGAGTTTCGCGATATTACCGAACAGGTTGAGGCGGAGCGGCTGATCAGGGATTCGCAGCTGCGATTGCAGACGGTCCTCGACAGTATCGATGCCTTGGTGTACATTGCCGACATGGAAACAAATGAGTTGCTGTTTATCAACGAGTATGGGGTCAAGCACTGGGGGAAACCGGCGTCGGGCCAGAAATGTTGGGAGTTGCTGCAAGCTTTGTCCGGGCCCTGTCCGTTTTGCAATAACGACAAACTGGTCAATGCGGACGGCAAGCCGGCAGGGGTATTCCGCTGGGAATTCCAAAATCGTGCCAATTTGCGTTGGTATGAGGTTGCAGATCAGGCAATACGTTGGAACGACGGCAGGTTGGTGCGCATGGAGATTGCCGCGGACATCAGCGAACGCAAACAGGCTGAAATGGCTTTGCAGGCCAGCGAGCAGCGCTACCGGGCCTTGATGCAGCAGGCCTGTGAAGCGGTGGTTATATTTGATGCCGACACGCTGGAAATTTCAGAGGTGAATTCAGCTTTTGAAACGATGACAGGATTTTGCTTCCCTTTTGAGAAGCCGTTGCATGTATTTGATCTGTTTGCGGATGAACCGGTCAATATTATGCGCTATCTGGATGAAATGTATACGAACGGAGTCCTGCTGCCAACCCTGCGGAAAATTCGCACCCGAGCAGGCGGCGTCCGCGAGGTGGAGCGGACCGGCAACCTAATCCGGATTGGCGAGAGGAAATATTACCTTACCGCTTTCCGTGACGTAACCGAGGAGAGGCGGCATCAGCAAGAGATGCACAGTGATCTCATCCTGGCCGCCCAAGTGCAACGGGTCTTGCTACCGGCCATCCCGCGTTCAGCCCATTTCAAAATCTCGACCGTATTCGAGCCTCAGGGCTTCGTCAGCGGTGATTTTTATCATCTGGAGTGGCGGGAAACGGAGCAGGTCCTGCAGGGATTTTTGATCGATATCACCGGTCATG
>JBGSKE010000290.1:0-5706 GCA_041741355.1 Negativicutes bacterium
GGCAAATTATGCGGCAGCAAAAGCGGGGGTCATCGGATTTACCAAATCGATTGCCAGGGAACTGGCATCAAGAAATATTACAGCCAATGCGGTGGCGCCTGGCTATATTGCCACTGATATGACCACAGTCTTGCCTGAACAGGCCAAACAAGGTTTGCAGGCTCAAATCCCGCTTCAAAGGCAGGGAACCCCCGCAGATGTCGCTGCAGCAGTACTGTTTCTGGTATCGCCCGGCGCTGACTATATAACGGGCCAGACGCTCCATGTGGATGGCGGAATGGTAATGTAACAAGAAGGACACACTTTGGAAGGAGGTGAAAAGCATGTCGACATTTGAAACAGTCAAGCGGATCGTGGTAGATCAGCTGCAGGTAGCTGCCGACGACGTCAAAATTGATTCCACGTTTATTGATGATCTTGGCGCAGACTCTCTGGACATCGTGGAATTGATCATGGCTTTTGAAGAGGAATTCAATATTGAAATTCCTGATGAAATCGCCGAGAAGATCAAGACCGTCAAGGACGCGGTGGACTATATTGAGAAGGAAAAACAGGCTTAACTGATTGTTGCGTGAGAAAGTCCCGCGGAACTGTTTCGCGGGACTTTCTTAAAGCGACCAAAGCGAATCGTTGATTTGTAGATGTCGATTGGGGGATTAAGACAATTGAAACTCCCGGAGTTAAGAATAGGAAAACTGGTTGCAAAAGTTCCGGTTATTCAAGGCGGTATGGCGATTCGCCTTTCAACTGCGCCTCTGGCGGCAGCGGTTGCGCGTGAAGGCGGCATCGGTCTGATTGCCGCATCCGGAATGACGGTGGAAGAGTTGCGCAATGAGATCAAACTGGCCCGATCCCTGACTGATGGGATCATCGGTATCAATATGATGGTTGCGGCTCGCTCCTTTGCAGTAATGATAAAAACGGCCATTGAAGAAGGAATCGACCTGGTAGTTGCTGGTGCAGGTTTTTCTCGCGATATGTTTGCTCTGGGCAAGGAATCGGGAACACCGATTGTTCCTATTGTTTCGAGTGCCAAGCTGGCCCGTATTTCGGAAGTCCTCGGTGCTGCGGCAGTCATTGTCGAGGGTAAGGAGGCCGGTGGTCATTTGGGCACCGACCGCTCGATGCGGGTGATTGTGCCGGAAGTGCGAGAGGCAGTGAAAATTCCGGTGATTGGCGCCGGTGGAGTGATGAACGGCAAAGATATCGTCGATGTGATACGACTAGGTGGCAATGGTGTCCAAATGGGAATCCGGTTTGCGGCCAGTGAAGAATCCAATGCCGGTCCTGCGTTAAAAGAATTTTACTTAAAAGCCAAACCGGAAGATGTCATGTTGATCAATAGCCCGGTAGGATTGCCGGGACAGGCGGTCCGCAATCCGTTTGCAGCCAAGATTGCCGACGGAACGGTTCCCAAACCGGAAACTTGCGATGCTTGCCTGAAGCATTGTTCTCAATCGTTTTGCATTATCAAGGCGCTGATCCGCGCCCAGCAGGGTGATGTGGAAACAGGTCTGGTATTTACCGGTGAAAACGTCTTTAAAATCGATAAAATATTATCAGTCAAGGAGATCATGGCAACATTGGTCAAGGAAGCCGAAGAGACTGAATAATGAGGAGTGACTGAGTTGAAGAAACGTGTAGTTATCACCGGACTGGGTGCGATTACGCCGGTGGGCAATACGGCGGTCGAGTTTTGGCAAGCGTTGTTGGCCGGAAAATCTGGGATTGGCCCGATTACCCGATTTGATGCTGCTGAATATGATGCGAAAATTGCCGGTGAGGTCAAGGATTTCGAGCCGACTGCTTTTATCGATAAAAAAGAAGCTCGCCGTATGGATCGCTTTACCCAGTTTGCCATCGCCGCAGCTAAAATGGCGTTGGATGACTCCGGTATCGACTTGGCGCAGGAAGACAAGTCCCGTATTGGTTCTTTTGTCGGCTCCGGTATCGGCGGCATGGATACATTGCATGATCAATACAAAAATTTGTTTGAAAAAGGTCCGAATCGTGTCAGTCCATTTTTTATTCCGATGATGATTGCCAATATGGCTGCCGGTCAGGTTTCGATTGCGTTCGGTCTTCAGGGCCCCAGCAGTTGCGTGGTGACTGCCTGTGCGACCGGAACCAATTGCATTGGCGATGCGATGAAAGTCATCCAGCGCGGTGATGCCGACGTAATGGTGGCCGGTGGAACCGAAGCGGCAATTTCTCCGGCAGGCATGGCTGGTTTTTGCTCAATGAAAGCGTTATCAACTCGTAATGATGCGCCGGAAAAAGCTTCGCGGCCGTTTGAAAAGGATCGCGATGGTTTTGTAATGGGCGAAGGTTCAGGTATTGTTGTTTTGGAGTCATTGGACCATGCATTGGCCAGAGGCGCGCGAATTTATGCCGAACTGGCCGGATATGGCACGAATGCGGACGCCTATCATGTTACTGCTCCGGCGCCGGAGGGCGCTCAGGCGGCCCGCTGCATGGAACTGGCGATCAAAGATGCCGGGCTGCAAATCACGGATGTCGATTATATCAATGCGCATGGAACCTCGACCCCGCTGAATGACAAGAATGAGACGCTGGGGATCAAGCGATTGTTCGGCGATCATGCCAAAAACATTGCAGTCAGTTCGATCAAATCGATGACCGGACATCTGCTGGGCGCCGCCGGGGGAATCGAGTGCGTGGCAACGGCTTTGACCGTGCTCAACGATATGATGCCGCCGACGATCAACTACGACAATCCCGATCCGGACCTGGATCTTGACTACGTTCCCAATCAGGCCAGAGCCAAAGTGGTGAAAGTTGCGATATCCAATTCGTTTGGATTTGGCGGACATAATGCAACGCTGCTCGTCAAAAAGTTTGAACAGTAAGCAGAACCGGGAGCGTCTTCAAAAACTGATGACGACTCTCGGTTTTTCTTTCAATCAACCGCAACTATTGCTTCAGGCCTTGGTGCATTCTTCGTACGCGCATGAGAATCCCAAGCAGCAGATTGCTCACAATGAACGGCTCGAGTTTTTGGGCGATGCGGTGCTTGAACTGATTGTCAGTAATTGGCTGTACCGATCAATGCCCGAATTGACGGAAGGCGCAATGACTCGGGCTCGCTCTTCAGCGGTTTGCGAACGCAGCTTGTCCGATGCTGCTCGCCGAATTGGCTTAAACGACTATTTGCTACTCGGCTGCGGCGAGCAGGCGGAAGAAGCAAAGGGACGTCCGTCGATCCTGGCCGATGCTTTTGAAGCAGTGGTTGGTGCGCTTTATCTTGACAGCGGAATGGAGGCGGCGACAAAGTTTGTCGAAGCCGTGCTGGGCGAGACTTTGTTGCAGGCGCGAGAAGGTCTGTTAAATGCGGACTATAAAACAAAATTGCAGGAAGAATTACAAAAGGAAGGGCCCAGAAATATTGCCTATACGTTGATTAACGAGACGGGTCCGGCCCATGCACGCCAGTTCAGTGTAACCGTATCGGTAGACGGTGTGACATTGGGAAACGGGACAGGAAAAACCAAAAAACAAGCTGAGCAGGAAGCCGCCCAGGCGGCTTTGGCGAAGGGGCAATGCTGAGTTGCGTTCAGAGTTGCGATGATGCATATTCAAAGGTGAAGCAGTTGGAGAAATCTCTGACTGCTTTTTTATTCGTTTGCTGGTGCAAGGATTTACGAATTGAATGCAGAATCTAATTATAGTAGAATAGCAAATCCAGCAAAGCAGGGAGGTTTTAGCATGACTGTCCTAAAAGTTTCGGCGCAGTCCAATCCCAAATCGGTTGCAGGCGCTTTGGCGTCGGTTGTGCGAGAGCAAGGAACTGCCGAAATACAGGCAATCGGCGCTGGAGCTGTAAATCAGACCATGAAGGCCATTGCCATTGCTCGCGGCTATCTCGCCCCGGCCGGTGTTAATTTGGTGGCGATTCCTGCTTTTATTGATGTCGAAATTGATGGACAAGCGAGAACCGCAATTCATTTTCAGGTTGAACCGCGCTAGCTCTGTTGGTTGACAGCAGCAAACCTGCCCGTGTCACAGCGGACAGGTTTTATTTGTGATTCGCGCTTGCTCGTGTTAAAATTTCTCTGGTCGGGTTTGTTGAAGCGACTGGTATCTTATAAATGAAAGACTGGATGTGATCGTTTGCTGCTAAAAAAGTTCGAGGTCTTTGGCTTTAAATCGTTTGCCGATAAGACCGAACTTGAATTTAGTCCTGGTATCAATGCCATTGTAGGTCCTAATGGCAGTGGCAAGAGTAACATATCGGACGCTATCCGCTGGGCATTGGGGGAACAGAGTATCCGGACCCTGCGGGGCGCAAAAATGGAAGATGTGATTTTCGCCGGCACAACGCAGCGAAAACCACTCGGCGTTGCTGAAGTATCGCTGACTTTTGACAATTATGATGCTTTGTTGCCGCTTGATTACGGCGAAGTGACGGTGACCCGGCGAGTATTTCGCTCGGGCGAGAGTGAGTATTTGATTAACAAAACCCAGTGTCGATTGAAAGATTTGCATGAATTGCTGGCGGGAACTGGTTTGGGTCGTGAATCGATGGCTGTCATCGGCCAAAATAAGATCGACGAAATTCTCAACAGCAAGCCGGAAGAGCGCAGGCTGCTGTTTGAAGAAGTGATCGGCATTGCCCGTTATAAGCAGCGCCGCAAAGATGCCGTGCGCAAGATGGATGATACGGAACAAAATTTGACTCGTGTTCGCGATATTATTGCGGAAATCGAATCGCAGCTCGATCCTCTCAAGGCAAGCGCTGATAAAACGAATCGTTACAATCGGCTATATGCGCAGTACGTGCAATGCAAAACAACGTTATACATCAACCGGTATGATAAGGCGCAGCACCAGTTATCCGTCTTGGCGGCAGAGGAAAAAAAAGCTTTGGACGCCGCTATTGCAGCGATAACGCAGACCTCCGTCGCCGAAAGTGAGCGGGAGTTGTTTGGCGCTGAAATGGCGAATGCGGATGAACAATTGCTGTACTATGACCGGGTTATCGCAGCCAGTACGCTTTCCCTGCAAAAAACCGACGGCAAAATTCAGGTTGGCCGTGAACGACTGGAACACATTGGTCAACGCAAGGAAAAGCTGATCAGTGAAAAGGATTCCCTAGCTAGCCGACTGGAGTTTTTGGACGGATCTTTGTCAGAGTGCCGGGACAAACTTGCCGTGTTGCAGGAAGAAGAAGCGAAAGCTACGCTCGAACTGGATGAAGCTGCTGGGTTATTGGAACAGCAGACCTCGTCGATTAAAACCTTGCAACAACAAATCCATGAAACGCGCGATCTTGTTTTCGACCAGTTGCAGGAAGTCGTTGATGAAAGGAATAATCTACGCCAGGCGCAGCGGGAGATTGAAAACCTAGCGCAGCAGAAAAACCGGCTCAGTCGCGAAATGGAGTCGCTGTCTGCGGAATATCAAACGGCTTGGGATTTGCGGCGGGCTAAAGAAGTTGAACTGCAACAGCAGATTGTTTTGGTGCAGACGCTGGGACGGCAGCAAGAAGCGCTGGGATTGGAACGGGAAAAGCTGCAAGGCGAATTGCGCAAGCAGCAACAACGTGAACAGCAATTGACCAATCAACGCCAGGAATATCTCTCTAAGCGCAAGGTATTGGCTTCCATGCAAAGCGCCTATGAAGGCTTCAGTTTTGGTAGCCGTAGTGTGCTGCGTAGCGCCGAGCCTTGGAAAAAAGGCGTACTT
>JBGSKE010000291.1:0-11795 GCA_041741355.1 Negativicutes bacterium
GTTGGCCGAAACCCGTTGATAGTCATACGCGGCCAGCCAATCCATGACTTTCTCCATCAAATCCGAGTCCAGGACATCCATATCCTCCATATATGCCATGTGTTCTGTTGTTTTTTTCATCAATCTTTCTCCGTCAAAAAACCGGTCATTGGGCTGGACGCTTCGGCACGCCCATCCAGGATTCGCCCCAAGCCGGCCAAATAGGACAACCTGCCGGCTTCAACCGCCAGTTTGAAACTTTTTGCCATTTGAGCAATGTTCCCGGCTGTAGCAATCGCCGTATTGCACATAACCGCATCGACTCCCATTTCCATTGCCTCGCAGGCTTGCGAAGGTCGACCGATTCCCGCATCAACAATGATCGGCAGATCGATTTCTTCCACCAGAATGCGAATAAACTCTTTGGTGCAAAGCCCTTTGTTGCTGCCAATCGGCGCCCCTAAAGGCATGACCGAAGCCGCTCCGGCACTGACCAGCGCACGGGCTGCGTTCAGGTCCGGATACATGTAGGGCATGACGGTGAATCCTTCTTTAGCGAGAATTTCCGTAGCCTTAACCGTTTCGTAATTATCCGGCAATAAATATTTGGAATCGTGAATGACTTCCAGTTTGATAAAGTCCCCACAGCCCATTTCCCTGGCCAACCGGGCAATTCGCACGGCTTCGCCTGCATTTCTGGCGCCGGACGTATTCGGCAACAGTGTGATCCCCGCAGGTATATAATCCAGAATATTTTCCTCACCACCGACATTGGCTCGTCGCAAGGCCAACGTCACCATTTCCACTTCACCGTGCTGAATCACGGCCTGGATCATTGCCAGCGAGAATTTTCCTGACCCCAAGATCAAGCGAGATTGAAAACTATGCCCGCCAATCATCAATAAATCCGTAATGATAAACGCCTCCTTCAACATTCTGCCTGCCCTACTAGTAAACGTAAAATCATATTGGCCTGGTGCCCGGCGCAAATCTGTACTCGCGGCGCCAGCAAACCCATGCCGGGTTCAGCGGCGGTTGCCAAATCTCCGCACATATATAAGCGCTTCATCGGTCTGGTCGTGGTAATTCGGTTTGAACTGGAAAATCCGGCCATACCGGATGCAGCAACAACGGTGATGTGAGGCAGATTTGCCAAGGCTGTGCTCACCAGCATTGCCTTGACTTCCGGTTTGTCGAACGCCTCGCAAAGGATGCTATAGCCGCCAAACAACTTGACAACATTTTCTGCGTCCACGCGAATTGTTTGCGTTTCAACACGAATGAATGGATTGATCTCTGCCAATTGCTCTTTCAACGCCAAAGTCTTAGGCATGCCCAGATGGCGGATGTAGTAGCTTTGCCGATTTAGGTTGCTTGGCTCGACGATGTCGAAATCGACCAAAAGCAACTGTCCCACACCGATTCTTGCCAGCATCACCGCAATATTGGACCCCAATCCGCCAAGCCCGGCAATCGCCACCCGCCCCTGTTTCAGTTTCTGATGAACTGTCGGTGTATGCCGCGCCATCATCATGTTTTCCAGCTCTTCTGCTGCAGGCATAACGCCTTTCCCAAGGTCTTTTATTTTCCCGTTCACCGCTACCTGCATCTGTCAGCCTCCACCCACAAACCGAACAATCTCCAGACAATCTACATCCGTTAATTGCGTGCTTTCATATTCAGCTCTCACTACGATTTCGCCATTTCGTTCCACCGCAACAGCCTGGCAATCATACTGCTGTTCCAGCAGGAATTCTTGCAGCGTCCGTGGCACCGGCAGCAACACCGTTTTCCCATTGCATTGCATTGTTTGTCCTCCTCTTGTACAGAATCCAACGAAAAATGGTTTTTCATGTTCTGCCTGCCAAAATAAAAAAACGCAAAATGAGAATTACACCCTTTTGGTGGTGCTCCCCATTTTGCGTTTTTTAGTTCGTTAATACTTTATCACGTTTCGCACCATCGTTGCAAGGTGCGTTCTACGCTCTTCTAACCGGACTGATAATCTGGCCAAAACTGGCCGGCCCAGAAAACACTTTATTCGGAAAAGTGTTGCTCTTATTATGAATCAAATCTTACGAGCAATGCTTCATTTACTTTTATCGCGTTTGGCCATCGCTAGTTTGGCGGCTTGCACGATATCATCCACACCCATTTTATAGGCGTCCAACAATGCTTCGGCTGCTCCCGATTCCGGGAACACATCCTGCAAACCGATTCTGACCAGAGAAGCCGGCGCCTGTTCGGCGATCACTTCCGCTACCGCACTGCCCAGTCCGCCGATTACGTTGTGGTCTTCCACCGTCACCACCGCACCGGTTGCTTTAAGGACTGCAGCAAACCCTTCGCTGTCCAGCGGTTTTAGTGTATGGACCTCCAGCACCGTCGCATTGATTCCTTCAGCTTTTAACACTTCAGCCGCTTTCAACACGCGACTCAAAATAAAGCCGCAAGTCATCAGCGTCACATCGTTGCCGTATGTTACGAGTTTTCGCGCTTTACCCAGTTCAAAAACCGGGATTTCCTCGTCAAAAATCACTGCTTCGCGTCCACTGGCAACCCGCATAAAGGCCGGCCCCGGATGTTTGGCAATCGCCAGGGTAGCGGCAAACACCTGTGATGCATCCGATGGAACAACGATCGTCATTTCGGGAATGCTCCGCAAAATTCCCAGGTCTTCAAAGAACTGATGCGTAACGCCTTCGCGTTCACCGCCGAAAATACCGCCATTGGCGCCGACCAGCTTCACATTTAGCTGTGGATAGGCGACAAAGGTACGAACTTGTTCACAAGCCCGCATGGTGATAAAGCCCGAATAGGTTGCTACAAAGGGAACCAAGCCGCAGGCCGCCATTCCCGCCGCACAGCCGACTGCATTTTGTTCAGCGATACCTACTTCAAAAAACTTCTCCGGATATTTTTCGGCAAAACCAACCATCCGCATCGCTTTCATCGAATCGGGAGAAATCGTAACGTAGCGGGGATCTTCCTCCGCCAGCTGCATCATTGCCGCCGCAAAAGCTTCCCGTGATCCTTTATAGCTACTCACAATCCATCCCTCCCAGTATCTCCATCGCTTCCTTGTATTCGGCATCCGTCGGCACACGCTTGTGCCAGGAATTGTCTGTTTCCATATAAGGAACGCCCTTGCCTTTGACAGTATGAGCTAATATCAGCGATGGTTTCCCCTTGGTTTGTTGCGCCTTTTCTATTGCAGCCAGGATTTCGCCCATGTTGTGTCCGTCAATTTCCTGACAATGCCATTGGAACGCTTGCCATTTTTCATAAATCGGCATCAATCCGCTGACATCGCTAACTTTGCCGCCGCTTTGCAACCCATTATTGTCCACGAAAACAATCAGGTTATCAAGGTTGTGCTTGACTGCTGCCATAGCGGCCTCCCAGACAATCCCTTCCTGCAACTCACCATCACCCATAATAACGTATGTGTTATAGTCCTTTTTCAGATACTTTGCTGCCAATGCCATGCCGACACCCACAGAAATACCGTTGCCCAGCGAGCCGGACGTCATGTCGATGCCTGCTGTTTTTCGCATACAGGGATGCCCTTGCAGACACGAACCCAGACTGCGTAGTCCCGGTAGTTCGTCCAGAGAAAAATATCCCCGTCTAGCCAGTGCAGCATATACAACCGGACAGGCGTGCCCTTTGGACAGAATAAAGCGATCTCGCTCTTCCCATTTGGGATTTTGCGGGTCCAGTTTCATGACCTGGAAGAACAGCGCCGCCACAATGTCCGCGCAAGAAAGCGCCGGGCTGGGATGCCCATCTTTGGCTCGGTATACTGTCTCCACAACATCTCGGCGCAACAGACGCGCTTTGTCGATTAGATTCGACAGCTCACAACTCATTTCACCGCCCCCTTCAAAACGTCCCTGACTTCTTGAACTCCTAAGAGCGGACTGGACAGTACCGTTACTCCTGTTGCCTGGGCGAGTTTTTCTTGCATTTTGGCCATCGACCCTTGCGCCAATACGATTACATCGACTTGTCCGGCAATGTCTTGCGCCGTTTTTAGAATCAGCGCATCGTGTTCATCGGCCTTGCCGGCCATCAACGCTTCAAAGGCGCCAATAGCCAGTCCTTCAACCACCGTAATCTGCTTGTTAATTTCATCTGCCTTCCGCTGCACCAACCGCACAGTTGGCCCCAATGTTGTCGGCAATGTTGCGATTACACCAACCCGACTACCGATATTTACCGCCAGCCGCGTCATCGCGTCGTCAATTTTCACCAGCGGCACTTTTGAACATTTCTTGCCGATATCAGCGACTTCGCCAATCGACGAACAAGTATTAAGAATAACATCTGCGCCTGCATCTTCGGCTGCCTGATAATAGCCGAGCATACGCCGGGTCACCCCGACAGTGGGCCCACCGGCTTTAATCACATCTTGAATCAACGCATCATCCGCGATATTGATTAGTCGGCAATCGGGAATTTCCGCGGCAACCAGCTGTTTAATGTCATTCATCAGTCCGATCGCCATTGCAGTATATATAGCCACAACCGTTTTCATATTGAAACCTTCTTCCATTTCATTTTTCGGAGGGTTCTTTTCATTTTCATTCAGTACATTGACCCTTTGGGGCAAAAATGGTCAGTCCCTCATTTCATCAATAGGTTCGGCAAGAACAGAATAACCTCAGGAAACGCAAGCAGAAACAACTGTATCGCCAACATAGAAAGAATGAAGGGGATTACTGCTTTCCCCGCACTGCCAAGCGAAACGCCGGCCATACTGGAAGAAACATACAGACATAGTCCGACTGGCGGGGTTACCAGTCCTATCCCTACACTAATAACTACCATAAGGCCGAACACGATCGGATCAACCCCGACTTTTTGCGTGATCGGATACAGAACCGGCAGCAACAAGACCATCGTTGCCAGACTCTCCATAAAGGTCGTGACTACAAGCAGAATCGCGATAACAATCAGCATCAATACGGTTGGTGAAGTCGTAATGGAAAGCAGCAAATTGCCAACGATAATCGGAAACCCCTGAACGGTAAGCAGCCAGGTGAAGAATCCCGCAGTGCCGATAATCAAATAGATTTTTGCAGAACTCAGCACTGACTCCTTGAGCGAAGCGATGATCTTTTCCAGCGTCAGCTCCTTATATATGAAGGTACCGATAAAGATAGCGTATACGACCGCAACCGCACCTGCCTCTGTGGGAGATACAATGCCGCCCACGATGCTGCCAACGATGATGATGGGTAAGAGAAGCGCCAACAAGGCATCTTTGAATGAATTCCACAGGTCTGTTCCGGAAAATTCATGGTCGTCTCTTTCAAAACCGGTTTTCTTGGCCATGAAATATGCAATCACCATCAACGCAAGTCCGATAAGGATACCGGGTATGATTCCGGCAAGAAATAATTTGCCGACAGAAATATTCAACATCCCGCCCATAACAACCATGGGAATGCTGGGAGGAATAATAATTCCGATGGTGGAGCCCATTCCAATAAGAGCCGCAGTAAACGCTTTCGGATATTTTTTCTCTATCATTGACGGGATCAATACCCCGCCGACCGCGGCCGTATCAGCTACCGCCGCGCCTGAAATGCCCGCGAAAATCATACAGGACAAAACAGCCACGTTTGCAAGACCGCCCGGAATACTGCCGACAAGCGCAAAAGCAAATCGGATCAGTCGTTTACTGATTCCCGAGCCCCCCATCAGAGAACCGGCAAACATGAAAAACGGGATGGCAAGAAGCGCGAAGGCATCCATGGAAACAAAGATTCTCTGCGCGAGCACGGTCATGGGAACATCCATAAAGAAGACTAATCCGCCCAATGCACTTAGCCCTAATGAAAAAGCGATCGGCACCCCTGCTGCCAGAAAAACAAAGAAGCTGATCAAAAGGAAAGCTATCACTGATGATTCCCCCTGTTATCACAAAACTGTTGCCTGACTGTGATAATCGCCTTTAATAGACAAACAACTACAATCAAGAGACCGGCTGCCGGCAAAACAATGTATACGTAACTCATAGGCAACCATCTAACAGTGGACGCCGTCTGATTGCCTGCGACGGAAACCAGTTGTAGCGAGCTATAAAAGAAAGTTGCGCCAAATGCCGCACAGGAAATGTATATGATCAACTTAACCATTGTTTTGGGAATGCCTGTCAAGTGTTCTTCCAGTACGCTGATGGATAAATGATCGTCGGTACACAAAAGGGACACACTGGCGATTAACACCGACCAAATCATAGTATAATCCGATATTTCAACTGCCCAGTTAATTCCACTGGTAAAAACGTACCGGAGTACAACATTTGATATGACGATCACCAGCATGATCGTCATCAACACTGCCGAAACAGTAGTGCAAGTTCGTTCCAGTTTCTGAACTAGCCTTTCCATACCCTCAAGGACCTCCTTCATTGCAGCCGCTCTTCATCGTTCACGCTTCTCCGCGATTCTCGCGTTGCCCAGCCAATCCATTTTTATGCCGGTCTACAACCGAGGTTTGTCAGCTATAGACCGGCGTAAAGTCAATTATTTGTATTTTTTGGCGAAATCCAGTTCTTCGGCAGAAAAGGTCTTGGAAAATTTATCGAACACATCCAGAGTAGCCTTTTTAAACTGGGACAAATCTGGTTTTGACACGGTCATTCCCTTCTTTTCAAGTTCGGAAACAAGGTCGGCAGTTTGCTTTTTGACAATTTGGCGATTCACGTTTTGACCTTCGATTGCGGCTTTCTTGACGATCGCTTGCTGCTCAGGCGTGAGCGTTTTGAAAAACGGTTCATTAATTACAAAGGGCATCGCGTCATAAGAGTGGTTGGTGATTGACAAATATTTTTGCACCTCATATATCTTGGCGCTATAGATCACGGGAATCGGGTTTTCCTGTCCATCAAACATCTTCTGTTGAAGAGCGATATAGACTTCACTCCAGGGCAGCGGGCTCGGATTTGCACCCAAGGCCTTTAACGTTTCCATGACATACGGGTTTTCCGGAGTCCTGAGCGTAAGCCCTTTCAGGTCTTCCGGTTTTTCGATGACCTTCTTCGAGTTGGTAACACAGCGGAACCCATTCTCGAAGTTTGATAAAACGCGAATGTTTGACTTCAAAAGACCTTCTTCAATTTTCTTGACTTGGGGGGTATCAAGAAATTTCCAGGCAGTTTCAGCATTGGGGAACAGGAATGGCAGTGCGGAAAGACCCATTTTAGGCTCATAATTTGCAAAATTACCAGCGCTGGATACTGTAACCTGAACGGTTCCAAGCTTTACGCCCTCAATGAGATCCCGGTCGTTGCCGAGTTGCGCCGCTGGGTAAATTTCAACTTTTATCGCGCCTTTTGTATCTCTTTCAACAATTTCTTTAAACTTGACGGCCCCATCATTTCTGGGGTCAGTAGCGGCCGCAGAAAAACCAATTTTGATCGTCTTGACAGCTGCCGGCGCCGCCGGCTTTGCTGCTGTGCCGGACGGCGCCGGTGTACTGCCACAACCGCTGAGCGCCAGCAACATAAGTCCGGAAAGAATTGCAACCAATATGACTCTGGAAGCTTTACCCAATTTCATTATTTACCCTCCCTTATTTACCCTGTGAATACTCCGTGAAATGCAATTTGATTTTTTTTGGTCTTTGCACATCCAGCCGTATGTTGTTGATCCTCCCCCTCCGTCTTGCCTACGCGTGATCATTGCAACAAGTTGGGCGGCACTTCGCCCCTGAGCGCAGCCAATATGTTGGCCATCGCGACACGCCCCATTCCCAAGCGGGTTTCAATCGTTGCCGTCCCCAAATGCGGAACCAGCGTAACATTGGGCAAGTCTACCAAGCCTGGCGCCATCTGGGGCTCGTTTTCAAACACATCCAGTCCGGCGCCTCTGATTTCGCCATTTTTGAGAGCTGCCACCAAGTCAGCTTCCTTGACGACCGGTCCCCGCGAAGCATTGATTAAGAAGGCGGTTTTTTTCATCAGGGAAAACTCCCGTTCGCTCATCATATGATGCGTTTCCGGCAGCAGCGGCACATGCAGCGAGACAAAGTCCGCGCAAGCAAGCAGCTCATCTTTGCCGAGATATTGGGCGCCAGTGGCAGATTCAAATTCGACGTTGGGCGCCACATCATGATAAACCACTTTCATGTCGAACGCTTTGGCCTTCATCGCAAATTTGCGACCGATTCGGCCAGCGCCAATCACACCGAGAATTTTTCCATTCAATTCCGTTCCCAGTAACAACATGGGGTCCAGCCCTTTAAAATTGCCTGCCCGTGTATACCTGTCGGATTCGACAATTCTTCTGGCAGTGGCAAACAATAACGCCCAGGTCATTTCCACCGTCGCATCGGTCACCACTTCCGGCGTGTTGGTCAGCATGACCTTTCTTTGTGCTGCAGCCGCTAAATCAAAGTTATTAAATCCCACAGCATAGTTGGCGAAGATTTTGCATTGCGGGCCGGCAGCGTCCATGACCTCGGCGTCAATTTTGTCAACCGCCTGTGAGAGCACGGCATCACGCCCCTGTACCTTCTGCATCAACTCCAGTTTGGTCAGAACCCTGTTTTCCGGATTCACTTCCACATCACAGTGCACTCGCAATTCATCGATGATTTCTTGTGGAATCATCCGGGTAACATAAACATTCCATTTTTTCGCCATATTCCATCTCCTCATCCCAGAATATTACTTGTCGCCACGTCCTCTGCAGCTTTCCAGATTATGCACATGCACATGTTGCCCGGGCAGAATATCTTTGGTGGCAAGCCCGATCGTTTCCCCGTACTTAGTCACAGACTCGCCTGTTTTGATCAACCGCAGGGCAAATTTATGACCGAACGGTATTCTTTCGACGACAGCGACCACAATATTTTTTCCGTCGATTTCAGCGCAGACTTCGGTTGCCGGCTCGACCGTATCTACCACGGTGCAAACGTTGTCGATCGATTTCATGATGATTGCATGAGCTTTATCCATTCTGATTTCTCCTCCCGATTACATGCTGGGCCCGATCCGTTTAATCGCGAAATCATTGAATCCCAGGATCTCTGATTTTGACTGTTTACCTGAAGCCACTTCCAGCATCTCAGCCATAATCAGTTCGCCCACCTGTGTTACAGTTGCCGTTCCGGAAACAATAGGGCCTGCATCAAGGTCTATGTTGTCATTCATTCGTTCAAATAACTGCGTCGTAGTCGATACTTTGATGGTTGGCGCAATGGGAGAGCCGCAACAGGTACCGCGTCCGGTTGTGAACACCACCAGATGACAACCGCCCGCCACCATTCCGGTTATCTGTTCCACATCCTGGCCTGGAGTATCCATCCAGATCAGGCCCTTTTGCCTGATGGGGGCGGCATAATCAATCACATCCTGCAACGGCTTAGATCCGGCCTTATAAATGCAGCCCAAGGACTTTTCTTCAATCGAAGACAGTCCGCCTTCAATGTTGCCGGGAGTCGGTTGTCCGCCTCGCATGTCAACCCCCATGTCGGTTGCCTGTTTTTCGCATTTTTTTATTACAGCAAAACATTTTTGTGCAACCTGTTCATTGATTGCCCGCGCAGCGACAATATGCTCAGCGCCGATGATTTCAGTGGTTTCCGCCAGGATAACGGTTCCGCCCGCATCAATCAGGAGATCGCTGGCAATCCCCAGCGCCGGATTACCGGAAATCCCTGAATATGCATCTGAGCCACCGCACTCAGTCCCCAGAATAAGTTCGGACGCATCAATGTCTTCACGCTCGATACGAGAGGCTTCACCAACTATACGTCTTGCCGCGCTTGCTCCCGCCGCAGTCGCTTTGACGGACCCTCCCTCATCTTGAATAATAACCAAATGTACTGGTTTATATGGGCATTGCTTTTTGATGGCTGCGGCAATGTCCTGGGCGCGAATCGTCTCGCAGCCGAGTCCTACGACTACAACACCGAACACATTGGGGTGTGTGCCATGGCTCACAAGAACCTGTGCGGTTAGTTCCGCATCCGCTCCCAGTTGGGTACAGCCATGTTGATGTTCCACCCAGGTTGTGCCGGCGATTTGTTGCGAAATCCCGCGGGCAACCCGATTGGCGCAAACTACCGAGGGAATCACCAACACATGATTGCGGATGCCCACCATTCCGTCTGGACGTCGAAACCCTTTAAATTTCATACGACACACTCCTTAGCTACTTATTGGGGCCCGCACTCTAGCCAGTGAAGTAAAAAAACAGCTACTCCCGTTGCTTGATGATCGGCAGCATATCGGGTGCATGGGTCAGCACCGTGATCCGGGCGTCCGTCCCTTTTTGTCTGATTGCCTCTGCCAATGCCTCACCGACACTAGCAAATGGTTTAAAGCCTAACTTTTTGGCATCCTCGGCGCAGACTCCGTCCGAAACCATGTATACTGCTTCTCGTTCCTTCACTTGCGCCCAGCCGATTGCCAGCGACGCCGCCACTTCATCGTGAACCTCTTTGCGAGCGACTTTGTCCTGCAATTCTCGCATTGAGTAGCCGGTAATTTCCAGAATATCGGCATGCATTACAGACACGCCCTCGGGGCAGGGAGTCGCCAAAATAATAATCCCGCCGGCTTTGACGGCCAGGTCGGACGGATATAAAGCCTTGTGCGATTGCCAAAACTCGAGATCGCAAGGGTAAGAACTGGAAACCACAATATCGGCTTCCTCGGGCAGCGTCACAGCATAAACTTCCTGCGCCAAGTTGACCCCTGCATTAAAAGCGGCGACGGTATCGCCGAAGAACGCGCCAACAACTTCGCCGTAACAATTGAGAACAGTATTAAATATCGTGTGCAAACCTACTGCGCGAGCAATGCTGTTAAGTTCAATACGCACAGGATTCTCGCGCAACCCCAGGAAAGAGCGCGGTGCGCAGGTACTTAACAAGTGGGTTTCCGCCGTTGTCTGCTCGCCGGAAATTCCCGGTTGCACGATTTTGGCGCCGCCGGCAAATCCAGGAATATAGTGCGGCACAATGGAACCGATGCCAATTTTGAAATCCGCTTCGTAAGCTTCGCGATTGACCATGATATGCGTGCCATTTGGTGTAGTCCCCAAATCCACCATCATCGCCGGATCACGGAAATCATGATTTTTAACGGTTACCCGCTTAACTACTTCTTCGCCGAATTTCGCCAGTATCTCCGCTTCTGTCATAAACCGGTGCGTTCCTAGAGCAATAATGACGGTAACTTGTTCGTCTTTTATCCCGGCTGCATTCAATTCAGCCAGCAACGCCGGAATTATTCTATCTGTCGGGGTCAGTCTGGTATTGTCGTCCGCCACCAAAACCACTTTTTTTGCCCCCAGCGCCAATTCACGCAAAGGCTTT
Source organism: Negativicutes bacterium (assembly GCA_041741355.1). Taxonomy (GTDB): domain Bacteria; phylum Bacillota; class Negativicutes; order UBA1444; family UBA1444; genus UBA1444. Next base: position 11,317 of record JBGSKE010000291.1, read on the forward strand.
GACCCTATCGGTTGTGATAAGGCCCGCGCAATTTCCTGTGTCAAATCTTCCACACCTGGAATGTTGCGCGGAGAAAAAACACCGATAAGATTCTGTTCCGGCAGACTAAACTCGATTGCGTTTTGACCATAAGGTATCGTAATTTTTCGTTCCACTATTGTTTCGCCTCCCCTTACATCAAACATAATACGTCTGATGTTTTAGTATAAAAATTTAGTTTCTCGCCCCCAATTACTTTAGGCTTCTTCGGAAAATGCATTTTGCCAGTATAGATAACTTCTATCGACGGCCTCCATAGCTTTGGCCGCATCGCGGGCGCAAATCAGTTCCAACACCCGATAATGCGAGTCGATCAAAAATTGGCTATTGCCAGAATCAAGTATTTTCTTGGTTGTATTGAAACGTGTGGGAATCGTCAATTTTGTAATGATCGAACTTATCCGAATAACCAAAGGGTTGTGGGCAGCACGTTCAACTGC